>JAAYTS010000062.1 GCA_012517995.1 Clostridium sp. | reverse complement strand
ATTACAAACAGAAAGGTACAGTTATTATGGACAAGTTTATGAAAGAAGCTGTGGAAGAAGCTTTAAAGGGTGTCAGAGAAAACCATGGGGGACCTTTTGGAGCGGTGATAGTAAAAAACGGTGAGATTATCTCAAAGGCTCACAATGAAGTTATAAAAAACAATGACCCTACAGACCATGCAGAAATGATGGCAATAAGGGAAGCTTCTAAAAAGCTTGAAAGATTTGACCTTTCAGACTGTGAACTTTATACTTCTTGTGAACCTTGTCCAATGTGTTTTGCAGCTATACACTGGGCTAAGATTAAAAAAGTATATTATGGCTGTACCAGGGAAGATGCTGCTAGCATTGGTTTTGATGATAATTATATATATGATGTGATAAAAGGTGTTGCAAAAGAAAAAAAGGTTGTCCTTGAACAAATGGGAAGGGATCTAGGACTGAAAGCTTTTAAACAATGGGAGATAAAAGAGGATAAAGTACAGTATTAAAGCTTTGCAATTCACACAATGTAGAGGCTTAAAATTTTTTAAGTTACAAATTTAAAAAAAGTATTGACATTAAGTTAAAGCGCTGGTAGAATGGATACTAACTATACCAAAAAGCATAAAAAATTCATAATGCTATGAAGGAAAAAAGATACATTCTATTACTTATAGAGAGCTGATGGTTGGTGGAAATCAGTGGATAGTATGTATGGATAACTCGTTCCGGAGCTTCATTGTTGAAATGGAAGTAGGCAATGACGTTAACCAGCGTTAAGGTTAAGGAGCATTTTACATGCTCTGTAGAGGGCATACCATATTTTATGGATGTGCTGAATCAGGGTGGTACCACGTAGGATTATAACCCTTCGTCCCTGCAAATGTTATTTGCATGGAGGAAGGGTTTAATTTTACTTAAAAGGGAATTATAAAATCTGAAGAAATTTAAAGAAGGTGTTAATTATGAGAATTACAGGAGCGCAGGCAATAGTAAAATCGTTGGAAAATGAAAATGTAGATATTATTTTTGGATATCCAGGAGCAGCTATATGTCCCTTTTATGATGCATTAGTGGATTCCAAGATCAAGCATATACTTACAAGAACTGAGCAAGGGGCGGCTCATGCAGCCAATGGCTATGCCAGAGTGACTGGGAAAACAGGTGTATGTGTTGCAACATCAGGTCCTGGAGCTACTAATCTTATTACAGGAATTGCAACAGCATATATGGATTCAATACCTATGGTTGCAATTACAGGTCAGGTATCATCAGAGCTGGTAGGTAGAGATGTTTTTCAGGAAGCAGATATAACAGGTGCAACAGCTTCCTTTTGCAAACACAGTTATCTTGTAAAAGATGAAAAGAATCTACCAAGAATTATTAAAGAAGCTTTTCATATAGCATCTACAGGAAGACCAGGACCTGTAGTTATAGATATACCTATTGATATGCAGACCAGGGAATTGGAGTTTGAATATCCTGAAAGTATTGATATCAGGGGATACAAACCAAAATATAAAGGTCATTTCCTTCAAATAAAAAAAGTTGCAGAAGCTGTATCAGAAGCAAAAAGACCTATTATATGTGCAGGTGGCGGGATAGTAAGAGGCGGTGCATCAAAAGAACTTGTAGAATTTGCAGAAAAATGCAATATACCTGTAACAACCACACTTATGGGAATAGGCTCAATACCATATGACCATCCATTAAATTTAGGAATGCTGGGTTCTCATGGGTTATATGCTGCAAACTATGCCATCCATCGATCAGATTTGTTAATTATTATGGGGGCAAGGGTTGGTGACAGGGCAGTAGGCGCACCACACAAAATAGAAGACAATGCAAAGGTAGTTCATATTGATATTGATCCAGCGGAAATAGGTAAAAACATTAAAGTAGATATACCTGTAACAGGTGATGTAAAAGATGTGCTGCAGCAGCTGGTGGATATGTCAGAAAGAGCAGACTCAGATGAATGGGTATACAAAATAAAAGAAATAAAAGAAGAGCGTAAATTAAAGGCAGAAGTTAAAAATGAATCTGATTTTGTAAGTCCTAAATATCTTCTGTCTCTATTGACAAAGCAAATAGATGAAAACAGCATTGTTACAACAGAAGTTGGTCAAAACCAGATTTGGGCTGCAAACTGGGTAGGAATTAAAAAGCCAGGCAAATTTATAACATCCGGGGGCATGGGTACCATGGGATATGGATTGCCGGCGGCAGTAGGTGCAAAGGTGGGGCAGCCTTTAGAAAAAGTTATTTGTATATCAGGTGATGGCAGTTTTCAAATGTCCATGAATGAACTTGGAACTATAAAGCAAAACGGTATTGGGGTTAAGGTTATTTTGTTTAACAATTCAAGGCTTGGACTTGTACGTGAAATACAAAAACAAAGATTTTGCGGTCGTTACTCAGGGGTGTTTTTAGATGGAAATCCGGATTTTATAAAGCTGTTTGAGGCCTATGAATTTAAAGGCAAAAGGATTACCCAAAACTCCCAGATTGAAGAAACACTAAAAGAGATGCTTTCAGACGATAAGCCGTATCTTTTGGAATGTATAATTGACCCTGAAGAGACAACATTATAAAAGTTTATATATGAAAGTTTTACAAAATTAAGGAGGTATATTATGGGGAAGCACATTCTATCGGTTTTAGTTGAAAACCATGCAGGGGTTCTGTCTAGAGTGGTTGGACTATTTAGCAGAAGAGGATTTAATATTGACAGTTTAGCAGTTGGTGTTACAGAAAATCCTGAAGTTTCAAGAATAACCATTGTTGTTGATGGAGATGAGTATATTGTTGAGCAGGTTAGCAAACAGCTGAATAAACTCGTTGATGTGATAAAAATCAAAAGGCTTCGCAAGGAGGAATCTGTAGAGAGAGAACTTGTACTTATAAAGGTGGAAGCTAATGCTTCTACAAGGTCAGAAATTGTTCAAATTGTAAAAATATTTAGAGCTAACATTATTGATGTATCACAGGACGCATTAACAATTGAAATTTCTGGAAGCACCAACAAGGTAGCAGCTTTAGAAGACATGTTAAAGCAATTTGGCATTAAAGAAACTGTAAGAACAGGTACCATTGCCCTCGAAAGAGGTAATAAACATATAAGAGTTAACAATAATGATGAGGAGTGATTTGCAAATGGCAAAAATGTATTATGAAAGTGATTGTAATCTTGGTCTGTTAAAAGGAAAAACTGTAGCAATTTTAGGATATGGCAGTCAAGGTCATGCTCATGCACAAAATTTAAAAGATAGTGGAGTAGATGTTGTTGTTGGATTGCCAGCTACATCTAAAAGCAGACAAAAAGTAATTGATGACGGACTTAAAGTGGTTGATACTGCTGAAGCCGCAAAACTTGGAGATTTAATAATGATTCTTGTTCCTGACCAGGTTCAAAAGCAAATATATGAAGAGAGTATAAAAGATAATTTACAGCCTGGTAATGTGTTAATGTTTGCACATGGATTTAATATTCACTACCGTCAAATCCAGCCACCTGAAGATGTGGACGTTATAATGGTTGCACCTAAAGGTCCTGGTCACACTGTTAGAAGCCAATATGAAGAAGGCAAAGGTGTACCTTCACTAATAGCAATACATCAGGATTCTTCTGGAAAAGCCAGAGATTATGCCCTTGCTTATGCAGCAGGAATTGGTGCTGGCAGAGCTGGTATTATCGAAACAACATTTAAAGAAGAGACAGAAACTGACCTTTTTGGTGAGCAGGCAGTACTTTGTGGCGGTGTAAGTGAATTAATGAAGGCTGGTTTTGAAACATTGGTAAATGCAGGATATCAACCTGAAATAGCTTATTTTGAGTGTATACATGAGATGAAACTTATTGTAGACATGGTTGTACAAGGCGGTTTATCCTACATGAGATACTCAATTAGTGATACAGCAGAGTATGGTGACTATGTTACAGGTAAAAGAATTATAACTGAAGAAACAAGAAAAGAAATGAAAAAAGTTCTTGAAGAAATACAAAATGGTAAGTTTGCTTCAAACTGGATTTCTGAAAATAATTCTGGAGGAAGAGCGAACTTCTTGGCAATGAGAGCCATTGAAACAGAGCACCAAGTTGAAAAAGTTGGAGCTGAACTTAGAAAAATGATGAGTTGGTTAAAAAAATAAAAATATAAAGGTTTGCGAAGAAACATTCTTTTCTTCGCAAACTAATAAGAAAACTTTT
>JAAYTS010000061.1 GCA_012517995.1 Clostridium sp. | reverse complement strand
CTTTATGTTATTATAATGTTCATTTATTTTATCTTTTGCATAAAGAAGACCTTCCCGGTCTCTTATTATTCCCACATACTTTGTCATAATGTTTTGTATTTCTAATTTAATTTCCTCTTTATCAATGACCTTTGGAACTCTTTTTGATTTTATAGAAAAATCTTCAAACTCTAAGGACTCTTTATTTTCATTAATTATCTTTTGAACTTCAAAACCTATTTTTCTTCCAAATACAAGGCCTTCTAATAAAGAATTACTTGCAAGCCTGTTGGCACCGTGAATTCCATTGCAGGCAGCTTCTCCACAGGCATATAGTCCCTTTATATTTGTCCTGCCATAAATATCTGTTTTAATTCCACCCATACAGTAATGAGCTGCAGGAGCAACTGGAATATAGTCCTTTGAAATATCTATACCATAATTTAAGCAAGTTTCGTATATTTTAGGAAATCTTTTTTCCAGATAGCTTTTTTCTTTAAATGTTATATCAAGATACACATTGGAAGTTTTAGTTTTTTTCATTTCATTAAATATTGCTCTAGAAACAATATCCCTTGGTGCTAATTCAGCAAGTTCATGATATAGGGGCATAAATCTTTCCCCATTAACATTTTTAAGGTAAGCTCCCTCACCTCTCACTGCTTCAGAGATGAGAAAGCTTTTGTTTTCAGGGTGAAACAACACCGTTGGATGAAATTGAATGAATTCTAAATCCATTAATTCCGCCCCTGCTCTGTATGCTAATGCTGCACCATCTCCTGTTGCAACATCAGGGTTGGTCGTATTTGAGTATATTTTGCTAAAACCACCTGTAGCACAAACCACCATTTTAGACAAATACAAAATATATGAAGACTTATCTTCGTCATAAGCTATAACACCTTTACAGATGCCTTCTTCTATTATTAAATCCACAGCAAAGGTTCTTTCTTTTATTTTGACATTTTCCTTTTTTCTTACAACAGAAATCAGCTTGTCGCAAACTTCTTTTCCAGTAGTATCACCTGCGTGTATTATTCTTCTTTTGCTGTGAGCACCTTCCCTTGTCAATGAAAGCTGATGAGTATCTTTTCTGTCAAATTCAACCTCAAATTTACACAAAGTTTCTATGTTTTGGGCTGCTTCATTAACAAGCACCCATACACTATCTTCATTGCAAAGACCTGCACCAGCCTTAATTGTATCTTCAAAATGAAGTTTTGGAGAGTCATCCTTATCTAAAGACACAGCAATTCCGCCTTGAGCCAGTACGGAATTGCTTATTTCTATAGTTTCCTTTGTTAAAATTACAACATTATAATCCTCTGGTATCTCTAATGCTGTATATACACCAGCGATGCCACTTCCGATAATAATTACATCATGGTATTGTTTCTCTATGTCTTTTGTGTCAAAATCAATAAGATACCTGTCTATACCCAACAAAAATTCCTCTCCCTAAAGCTTACCTAAAAAAGGCTTAAAGCTAGATTTTTAGCATACGATCTAATGTTTCTTTTGCTTTAATTCTAATATTTTCATCTAAATTAATTTCATATTTCATTTCATTTAGTGCATTATATACACTCAGCAATGTATTTTTCTTCATATTCGGGCAAATTAGACCCTGTGCAAGCAAATAAAATGTTTTATCCGGGTTATCTTTCTTTAGTTTATACATTATTCCCATTTCTGTTCCTATTACAAATTTCTTTGATTTGGATTTTGAAGCATATTCAATTATTTGTTTTGTACTGCCAACAAAATCCGCCTCATCCACAACTTCCTTAGGACATTCAGGGTGTATAAGAAGCTCTGCATCTTTATGCAATTCCCTTACCTTTTCTACATCCTCTAATTTCAACCTGTGATGGGTAATGCAGTATCCCCGCCATGGGATGATATTCTTTTCTGGAACCATTTTTGCAACATAGTTTGCCAAGTTTTGGTCCGGCACAAATAATATATCCTTTTCTTTAATGGATTTTACTACCTCCACAGCATTAGAAGATGTACAGCATATGTCACTTTCTGCCTTAACCTCTGCTGATGAGTTTATATAACACACTACAACTGCTCCAGGGTGTTTTTTCTTTTCTTCTCTCAATTCCTCAGCAGTGACCATATCAGCCATTGGACAGCCTGCGTCTATTTCAGGCAGCAACACTGTTTTTTCAGGTGACAGTATTTTAGCACTTTCAGCCATAAAATGCACACCGCAAAATACAATAACTTTTTTGGTGTTTTCTGCACAATACCTGCTAAGGGTTAGTGAATCCCCTATTACATCGCTTATCTCCTGTATCTCATCGATTTGATAGTTGTGAGCTACAATTATAGCGTCCCTTTGCTCTTTTAACTCAGCTATTTTCTTTCTAATCTCATTCTTATCCATTTTTAAATCCTTACCTACCTATTTAATAATATTTCGCAATAAACTTTTTATAATAAATTTATGCGTTTACAAACTTTTAGTTAACAGTTTTTAATAAATTCACTGTAATGATTTTTATTGATATTATACTATACTTTTTAAATTTTAATACTTTAATTGCTTTTTGTAAAGAAATAAACTGATAAAGCACCCATGTATTGGTATGTAATGG
>JAAYTS010000340.1 GCA_012517995.1 Clostridium sp. | reverse complement strand
CGCTGTGGCTAGTGCCGCATTCCAGATGCCGAAATTTACCGGACTCAGATTATCGATGAGGTTGATGATGCGCATTATTTCTCATTTTAATCAAAAACTCCCAACTTGTTCAAAATTGGAGGTAATCTTGACGAATATTTTTCCCATGAGAATAGAGAAGCTGATTGGTGGGCAGCTTGTCTCATTTGTAAATAGTCATCAGGTCCCAGGACAGCTAACTGCTCTATTTTTTCGGATAATGCCTGAATATCTCGGGGCTTAACAATAAACCCATTTTTCCCATCCGAAATTATTTCTGGACCAAATGAGTTCGTTGTAGTTATCACTGGAGTGCCAGCTGCAAGGGCTTCGAGTATTACAAAGCCAAAACCATCTAGGATTGTTGGAAGAATTAATGCATCGTATTCTTTGTACAGTTTAAAAAGTTCTGCTTGACTAGTTGGAGGCAATATGGTGGTATACTTTTCATATTTTTTAAGTAATTTTAAGTCTGTCTGGTTGTGGCCAATTAGAGTTAGTGTTGCGTTAGACGAGCTTAGTTTTCTAAATGCTTCTAGCATATAGAATATCCCTTTAGATTGGGAAATTCTACCAACATAGAGGAACTTGTTTGTTTTCTTCTTCTTTGTATTACTTTGGACGCCTTCGGCGTCGAATCCTAATGGTAGGATGTGTATTTTATTTTCTGGGATCCCGCTATTAATTTGAGATTTTTTGGAGAAAGTGGAATTTACAAATACATAGTCAGCTGCTAGGGGCTCGTTGATCAAGCGCGCTTTGTATTCCTCAGTAAAGTTTAGAGTAGGAATTGAGTGGCTCCATTCTGGTAAAAGTTCTTTCTCCTTTTCAAAGGTTCTTATTTGTTCGAGAACATGTACCGAGCTTTGTTCGCAAATGGTGGTCCATCCGAGTTCCTTTGCAGTTAAAAGTGAGTTGTAGCTACTGCCCTGAAAACCCCAAAAAATCTTTTTTGTAGGTGTGTTTCTGATTTGTTTTGCAATGTGTTTGTCAAAAATCTCGTCTCTTTTATAGACGGCTGATTGAATTTTATGGGAAGATTGTTTGCTTAGTCTAAGCAAGACCTCCGGCAGCTCAAAACGCCAGTTGGCACTTACTTTACTGCCCCCTAAACCCTCTACAAATCGACGTGTCCAATATTGGTCGTTGCGGCTGATCAGCCATTGTTGTAACTTTTTGTTGGTAATGTAGCTGCTGGTGTAAAAGCAATCAAGCATGTTCAGTGCATCTAAGGCTCGTGCCACTTGATAGCTATGCTGCTTGCCGCTGTGTGATAAAACAATTTTATCCTTGCTCATGTCTATGCCTTTTGCTGAATATCTGTCACCACCTCCATGGCCCGCTCCATCGCCTTATCCATATTGTAGTATTCCCATTCGGCAAACCTGCCGGCAAGGTGAAGATTCTCCTCGCGCAGCCCATCCCTTACCGCTGCAATTCGTTGACGGTCGCCCCGGTACTGAATCACATAAGAATTAGGCTCAAAGTTGTGGTCGATTACTTTCATATTTCCCGGCAGGCGTTTCAATGTCGCCTTCATTGACTCAAGGCTGGTCTTTCCTGAAAACTCAACTGTGCAAGATGGACGACTTCCTACAGGGTGGTTGGTGGGACTGAAATTGCCGGTGTAAATAATGCGGTGGGCCGGAAGGTCGCCATCAGGTAAGTATATCCAGGAATGTTCTGTTGGGTCAGTTTCGCACAACAGGTTACTGGTACCGTTAGAGCGCAAGTCTTTTAATGCTTCCACGCCCGAAAGCAGACCAGCATCCAGCCCCTGAAGCATAGCGTGGAGCTTACGCAGATCACCTGTAAAAACCACCTGCTGCGCCATCCATTGACCATTGACCACCCAGCTATCGGAGAAACGCTCCAGTGTCTCGACCTGCACACCTGTATTCAGTTGCAAGCCTTCAGCCAGACGGTTGACAATAAACTGAGAGCCCCTTTTGCGCGGATAAAAGAAAGAGCTGTGTACCATATTGGCCTCCTCCTTGCGCAGAATGTTGCTCATGATGATTTCCCGACTGTTGGGCATGGGCAGCTTGCCCTCCAACCACGGCAAATCCACCCGACTCAAGTCGGTCTTCCAAATCTTATGGTTGTAAGGCTTAAAATACAGCTCGTACAAAGTCGAACCAAAATTCCCCAACAGAAAAGCCTCAAAGTTGGGGTAGGACATGGGCTCCCGTTTCTCTTGCTGCTCCAGATTGAGCAGCTCCCCAAAAATCTTGCGGATGGTGGCTTCATCCAGCAGATAGAGGTAATTCTCGATGGGATAGCCCAGCAACTGGTCCCTTAAAAAAATGCCCGACTTGCGGCGGGCACTCAAAAACTCCTCATCGCGCACAAACTGGTCCCAAAACCAGTCGGCCACCCCCTGCACCTTGGTATTAAAAACGTGGCCCCCTACACGGTGAAACAAGTGACCATCAACCACGTCACATTTTACCAGTCCCCCCGGTTTGGACGCCCGCTCCAAAACAATGTTGTCGATGCCTTTTTGTGTAAGCATACGGGCCACCGAAAGGCCACTGATGCCTGCACCAATTATCAGCGTGTGCGTATTCTGCATAGGTTTTATCTGAACAATTACTTTGCGCTAAGATAAGAAAAATAGGAGAGGGGAATTAAGGATTCGTGCTATTAGGAAAAATGCGGTTTTCCTGAATTAGGAAATTTTGATAGTGCAACCATTTTTCAAATAATTCTGCAGCTCTGGGTTTTGGTTGATTGATCGGGTGGTTAATCAATTCACCAGCTGTCGATAGTTGTGTGATATGTCCACCTTCTCTGCCGAATACTTCAGGGTAGTTTTTCCTTTCTCCAAAAATGGATAAGCCTGCAAAGGAATTCGGTGCTTCTTTGATGTTTAATAAGTGTAGAAGGGTTGGCGCAAAATCCAAAGCACTGGCTGTGGTTTCAACCACAGCAGGCATTTCATACTCCGGGTCGTAAACAATCAACGCTATTTTATCAATGAATGCCTGATTGTTGTTCCGGCTGAACAAATCGTTGGCTTCTTTAGTCGGGAAGTAAGAATGGTCGGCCGTTAGAATGACCGTTGTGTTGTGAAAGAACGCTGAGTTTTGGAAGTATTCCCAGAAACGACCAAAGTGGTAATCAAAGTTTGAAAACAGGTGCAACAGGTCATTATCGACCGCATCGTATTTATGGTAGTATTCAGGAACGGCTGTTCCCAAATGCGTTTCAATAGTTAATGTTGTCAGCAGAAAGGGTTCTTTAGGCTGATTGTCAAGAAAATTGATGGTGGCGTCAAACATTTGCTCGTCGCTGAGGTAATCTGCATAAGGAAAGCCATTTGATGCACTGAGTTCGTCTCTGAGCAACACGTGCTCAAAACCGGCTTCAAAGAACAACTGACGCAAGTTTATCGAAGCACTCTTGTCCTCATAGGAAAAGAGGTATGTATTGTAGTTATGTTCCCTGAGGATATTTGGAAAACCTTGAAACTGTGCAAAATTGGGCCTGCTGTTGTTCCATAAATTTGCATTGGCAGTGGCATAGTAGGAATTAAATTG
>JAAYTS010000060.1 GCA_012517995.1 Clostridium sp. | reverse complement strand
TTATTTTATCATTTTTTTTAAAAAAGTAAAAAAACTAAATAAAATTACAAAATCTTTCGATACATGATATGTAAAAAATTTTACATATATAATTTTACATATATACTCAAAAATAAGAATTAAAATAAGAATTGCATATTCTCTAATAAACAAATCTGCAAACGCAGCAAAAGGACAAACCAGTATCTAAAAGAGGTGATTTTCTTGTCAGAAAATATAGTAAAAAACGAAGATGGCTATGTATGGATACTTGATGAAAAAGTATTTGTAAAAGATCCAATTGGAAAAGGTATTCCACCTGTACTTAACCCCCATGACGGTGTTAAACTTATTGTAAATGGTATAGAAACAAAACATCTTGTTATGGTTTCTGAAAAAGATACTATAGGAGTAGAAGCTGTCCATGAAGAAAAGGAAATGGAAATAGATATAGAGATATCTTCAGACAATTTAAAAGCCTATATGACTTTTAAACCCAGGCACACTATTAAAAGAACTTTAAAAGACTCTTATCCAATAAATAAACTTGATATATCTGTACATGAGGAGGAAATTTATAAAAAATGTGATGTAAATGAAATTTTTAATATAATTAATGAACAAGGTATCGTCTATGGGGTAAAAGAGGAACTAATAAGAGAAATATGTGAAAAAAACAAAAAAGGCAAATTCCTTATAGCAGAAGGAAAACAACCAATAGATGCCACAGATGATAATTTAGAGTGCTTGTTAAATATAACAGATAAAAAAGATATTAATGAAAATGAAAACATTGATTATAAAAATCTTATTACATATGTATCTGTAAAACCTGGTGATAAAATTGCCCGCTTAATAAGGGGATTTAGCGGTGAAGAGGGGATGTCCGTATTAGGTACTCCTATTAAACCTAAAGAAGCCCGCAGAATAATTGTTGAAAGCAACAAAAATATACAATTTGACGAAGAAACCAATTTAATAATAGCTAAAAAACACGGAACCCCGGAAAGAAAAGAAAACGGTCATGTGATAACTTTTGATATACGTGAAAAATTACATTTAAATGAAGTAAGTTTGAAAACAGGAAATATTAATTTTAAAGGTGATGTAGATGTAATGGGCAGCGTACATGAAGACATGAAAGTAATCGCTACTAACAATATAGTCATATTAGGTGATGTGAGTTTTTCAAAATTGTATTCTGGAAATGAAATGGTTGTTAAAGGAAATGTTGTTTCTAGTAAATTAGTTTCTGGCGATACCTCAATAGCATTAAAGAGCCCCGCTATTGAAGTACAGAGAATTATTTTGGAAATAGAAAAACTTATTTCTAATATTAAAAATATATCTCGCAATGAACTTGAGTTTTATAATATAACATCTTTCCCAGACACTATATTTTATTTGCTAAATACAAAAAACAGAAGTCTCGCCTGTACTATATACGATGTAATAAGAAATTTAAGAAAAGGAAATTATGATATAGATGATATTAGATTATATAAATTGTTGGAAAAAAGCAAATGCTTTTTGGGCAATTATGGTGAAATTACAGATTTAGAATATATATATGATGTAATTGAATCCATCAAAAATACATTTTTTGTAGAAGACAAACGCAAAATAACTGGTAATATCACTTTAATGGGGGTACTTAATTCAGAAATACAATCCTACGGAAATGTCATTATATCCGGTAATACCTGTTTCAACACTAAAATTTATGCTAGCGGCAAAGTCTCTATATTAGGGAACCTAAGGGGGGGAAATGTAGAGTCTGAAAAAAGCGTAGAAATCAATAAAGTTGGAATTAATATGGGGTCAAAAACCTTTATAAGAGTACCTGATAAAGGTTTTATCAAAATGAGAATTGTCTACCCCGATACTACAATTATGATTGGAAGACATTCATATAAATTTATCAGTCATCAAACAAATATTTATGCAAGAGTTGTAAAAAACAAACTGATTTTTAAGTAAGTCTTTTTAATATGGTTTAAAACTTTTTAAAATAAATTCCCTTTTAAAAAATAGTTAAAGGTTAAGGAGGGTTTTATTATATGGAAACTTTATTGAAATATATGGATATGGAATTAGCATTGGAAGTAGTGGATAAAAACGGTGAAAAAGTTGGACCTTCTTATACAACAGAAATTGTTCAAGTTAACGCTTCAGACGATATAGACATATCAGCACCTGTCTTTGACAAATACACTATACCACTGCCAACAAATACAGAAATTAAAATAATTTTAAGAAAAGCACCGCCGGAAAATATATTCTTAAATGGTGTGGTTGTTTCTAAATCCAATACTGGAAATGATACTTTACTGAAAATTAAATTAAATGATGAAAAGGGTCAAAAACCCCATAATTCTTCAGTAGTTAAAATAGACTGCGATTTAAAGGCAGAGTATCTTCAAATTAATCTAAAAGATAGGGAGGAATTTAAGCTGTCGAAAGTGATAAACATAAGTAAATATGGCTTAACTTTATTGTTAAATGATGATTTAGATCTGCATGAACTACTTGATGTCTATATCTGGATTGACAATAGGAAAATAATAAATGCAGTATGTGTTGTCACTGAAAAAAAACTATGGTCAAATACAAATGAATATAAATACCAAATGGAACTTAAATTTTCTGAAATCACCGAACCAGCTAAAGATACCATAATAAAATATATTTTTAAAAAACAAAAGGAATATCTAAAAAAAAGATAAACTAATTTATACAAAATATTTTTTTAAAGTGCCTGTTTTGCTTATGCTTATTTTTGCAATAATTTCAGTTCCTTCTTCCTTGTGCTCTTCATTTAGTATTTTTCCATTTTGATGCAAATAAGAAATTATCCAACCTTCAGCATATGGTACAAATAGCTTTACCTCAGCTTCATTCTGCGGCAGTGCTTCTAATATTCCTTTTTTTAGTTCTTCAATGCCATCACCATTTACAGCAGAAATTTCAAAGGACTTGCCATTTTTGTTTATTACACCAGGTCTTATATATTGAGAAATTAAATCTATTTTATTAAATGCCATTATAATAGGCTTGTCTAAAACGCCTAAATCTTCTAAGATGCTATCCACCACTTTAACTTGCTCCTCTACCTCCTCACTTGACACATCCACTACATGAATTAGTAAATCTGCATACACAGCCTCTTCTAATGTAGATTTAAATGCCTCAATAAGGTGGTGGGGCAATTTTCTTATAAATCCTACTGTATCAATAAGCAGTGCATATTTTCCATCCTCTAATGGCAGTTTTCTTGTGGTAGGGTCTAGTGTTGCAAATAATTTATCTTCTGCAAATACATCTGCATCACATAATTTGTTCATAAGGGTGGACTTGCCAGCATTTGTATATCCCACCAATGCAATAACAGGCATATAGTTGTCACTTCTAGCATTTCTTAGAGAATTTCTTCTGTTTTCTATCTCCTCTAATTGTGAATTTAAATACTTTATTCTCCTTCTTATATGGCGTCTGTCAGTCTCAAGCTTTTTTTCTCCAGGTCCCCTTGTTCCTATACCTCCTCCAAGTCTTGAAAGCTGTATCCCAAGACCTGAAAGCCTTGAAATTCTATATTTTAGCTGAGCCAGTTCTACTTGAAACTTTCCTTCTTTGGATCTGGCTCTTTGAGCAAATATATCAAGAATTAAGTTGGTTCTGTCTATCACCTTAACTCCAACTATACTTTCTATATTGCTTATCTGAGCACCTGAAAGTTCATCATCAAAAATAAGTAAATCTGCATGAAGTACCTGGCATATAAGCCCGATTTCTTCAAGCTTCCCCTTCCCTACATAAAAAGCCGGATCCTTCCTTGGTCTTACTTGAAGTATTTTTTCCAGCACAACGGCACCTGCAGTAGTTGCAAGTTCTTCCAATTCATCCAATGACCTTTCACCATAACTCATTCCATTAATTTTGTTTTTGGATCCACTTTCTAATCCCACAAGAACTGCTCTTTCACTTTCTTCTTTATTTTTGTGTAAAGAAAGAGTCTTTTCTTTGTCTATTTGAAATATATAGTCTATTAGCTGATTAATTCTATCGTCATCTGCAGTAAAAGGCCCAAAAATTTTGGACTTTTTAAATTCTCCACTGTCGTCCCTTTGGGGAAGAGCTGCATATATTTCATATGCTCTTCCTTCTTTTACGCCAATGGCAATCATAGCATCCAACCGTAAATTTAACATAGAACTTAAATCAACTGCAGATACCATTCCTCCGCCACTTGGATGGGTATGAACGCACCTTATGCCAGACAGCCTATTAAAGCTCCTTCTTCCTTCAACCAAAGGAAGAGAAACAGTACTGCTGTCTCCAATGCTTATGTCGGTTATATTTCCTTTTCTATCAATATACACAGCTATTTCACGGTTAATTTTCTCTGTCAGCTCTGCCATTTTAGAAGCAAAGTCTTGTGTAATTAAAATACCACCTGGAATTTTAAAATCATATATTGCCTCAATTTCCTCTAGAACAGAACTCTTTAGCGATTCTATATTGCCCTTTAGGATAGCTCTTCACCTCTTTTTTTGCTCCTTAAATTATTCCATATTTCTTTCCTGCAGCCTCTAGAGCATTAAGTGCCTTGTCTAAGTGCTCCTTGGTATGTTCACACATTAAACTCATTCTAATTCTTGAAAGTCTTTTTGGCACTGCAGGATACAAAACAGGATTAGCGTATATATCAGCTTCATGGAGATACCTGCACATTTCCCTTACCTTCAGCTCATCCCCTACTATTATTGGGAATATTGCCGTCTCAGAATTACCAAGGCAAAATCCTAAATCTTCAAGGTTTTTCTTAAAATATCTAATGTTCTCCCATAACCTTTCTCTACGGTCTGGCTCACTTTCAATTACATTCAGTGCTTCAATAATTGAAGCTGTAGCCTGTGGAGTCATTGCAGTGGAAAACATATATGTCCTGGAATAAAAATTTAAAAGACTCACCAACTCTTTGTTTGTAGCAATAAATCCACCTACACCTCCAACAGCTTTTGAAAATGTACCAGCAACAATATCCACTTTTCCTTCAATATTAAAATATTCTGGCGTTCCTCGGCCATTTTCGCCTATAACGCCTGTGGCATGTGCCTCATCCACCATAACATATGCTCCATACTTTTTAGCTATTTCCACTATCTCGTCTAGAGGTGCTATATCCCCATCCATTGAATAAACACCATCAACTGCTATAAGCTTTGTCCTGTATTTATCCTTTACCTTTTTTAATACACTTTCCAAACTGTCCATATCATTATGTTTAAAAAACTTAATATTTGTATTTTTACACCCGTCAATTATACTGGCATGAACCAGCATGTCAAGAATTGCCACATCCTCCTTGTGAAGCATAGAAAGGAGTGTACCGGCATTTGAACCAAATCCTGAGGTATATATAATTGCATCCTCACATCCTTTAAAAGCTGCAACTCTTTCTTCTAGCTCAATGTGTATATCTAAAGTTCCTCCTAAAAGAGGCACACTTCCAGCACCTGCCCCATATTTCTCTAATGCAATTCTTCCCGCTTCCACAACTTTTGGGTGCCTGGTGAGGTTCAAATAGTCATTAGATGCTAAGTACACCATTTCTCGAATTTCCCCGGTATAACTGTCTATAATTTGCCTAACTGGACCAGAACCTTCAATTGCAACTCTTTTGTACTGCAAATGCTTTTTTTCTCTAAGGTCTTCTAAAAGCTCATAGTATTTATTAGCTCTTTCCATTATGTCAACATCAGGCATGTTAAAAAAATCTGAAAAACTTAAATTAGTTGAATCCATCTTTTCCCTCCAAAACAATTAATAGCATTTTTTTAATAACAAGTTTACTTAATCAGCTAAAACTCAATATGAAATTATATATTTTCAATCAGGCTTTAGCAAGACTTTTATCGACTTTTCCCTTCCTTTTGAAGTTGCCACATCTATTGCCTTTTTATATTCACTTAATTTAAAAATATGAGTAACAAAAGGCAACATATCTATTTTATCAGATAAAAGCATATCAAGTCCAATTTTATATGTTCTAATTTTCTCCCCTTTAAACATATCACTTCCATAACAGTATATTCCCTTTAAATTTATTTCTTTAAACCAAATAAGTGTCCAATCAATATCTATATTAGCAGCAAGCCCTGTTAATGTAATTGTGGCCCCTGTTTTTGCATATCTTAAAGAATCACTTATGCTTTTTTTAGAACCCACACAGTCAAATATCTTATCAAAACCGCCTAATAAATATCTTTCACCCATTATTGGCTTTTGTATAGAAGCTTTGGTTATTTCCCCTATTTCCCCCATCAAATTTTCTGAGGAAGAATAAATTACCCTGTCTGCACCATATTTTTTAGCCAGTTCTCCCTGGAAAGGATACCTTGCCATAACAGTTATATCTGCCCTGCACCCTGCATACCTTAAAAATGCCACCATTAAAAGCCCAACAATCCCCATTCCTATAATAAGTACTTTTTCAGTATCTTTAGGAAAACTAACAAGAGCTGGATGAATAGCTGATGCTAAAGGATCAACAAGAACTGCCTCTTCACTTTTTAATCTGTCAGGTACTTTAAACAATTGTGACTTGTGGGCAATGTAATATTCCCCCCAGCTTCCTCCTGTTTCTTTGCAAGTCCCAAGCATCATTCCTGTTAGTATATCACCCTTTGAAAAATTGGAACACTGATTGGTTCTGCCTTCGCTACAGGCTTTGCATTTAGGAATATTTCTTGTTTCACAGGGAAGCAAAATATCTGCAACAATCCTGTCTCCTATGTCAAATTCTTTTACATTTGCTCCTTTTTCCACTATAATACCTACATTTTCATGTCCAATTACAAATTTATCTGACACAAAAGGTGAAAGAGTGGGAGTATCATGTAAAAAAACTAAATTAATATCACTTCCACAAATGCCACCATATATGGTTTTAACCTTTACCCAATCATCTCCTAAAAGTTCTGGTTCTTTTACTTTCTCATACTTTACACAAGATAGCTTACCACAATAAAAGTTTTTATTTATTTTTCCCGCTATTTGAGTAAAAATGTATTTTGACACACTAGAATCAAATGTCACAGCATGCATTTTAAGTATCATTCCTTTCAGTTTCAAAGGGTTTAGACTCCCGTAGAGCCAAAACCTCCCCCTCGGTCAGTTCCTATATATTTCACAGAGTCCACCTTTACAAAATTAATGCGTGGAACAACCTGAAGCACTATTTGAGCTATTCTGTCACCCTTATTTATTTTATATGTTCCCTTTTTATTTCCACTACTTTTAATTTCAATTAAAGAATAATCAGATTTTTCTGAGGTATTAGTCATTATTATCCCTAATTCGTCTCTGTATCCACTGTCAATAGTTCCCGGTGAATTTGATATTCTAAGGGGCGTCTTGTAAGATATTCCACTCCTTGGCCTTACCTGTATCTCATATCCTTTTGGAATGGCCAGTTTAATTCCTGTGGGAACTATAACCGTCTGTCCTGGTTCTATTAAAACATCCTCTGCCGCATAAACATCCATCCCCGAATCACCTTCATTGGCATAGGTTGGTATTATGGCATCTTCCCTGCAAATTTCCAAATATACTGTTACATCATTCAAAAAAATCCCTCCTATAATACACCCCTTAAAAAGTGCCCTTTTGTAAACCCTTCTTTCTTTATATCCTCTATTAGGGATTGATGTTTTAAAAATGCATCAACCTTATTTTGGGCAATATCCTTGTACATATTAACTATATTTTTAATCTTTAAAGGCCCTTCATCTGTAAAAGCAAGTCTTAGCACATCAATTCCCCATGAACTCATTTTATCAATATTTTCTGTAAAAAGTAATACTTGCCCGTTGAAAATTGTAGTCCTGCAATCTATATTGTCCATTATAACTGGAAATTTCATGTTTTTTCTGTCTTTTAAATAAAAACCTTCTTCCCTGCATTTATTTTTGCATCCTTCTAAAGCGCATAAAGGACAGTACTGGCTTGTCATAACAGGTATTCTCCCATAAACCAGCACTTCCTTTTGAAAACCTGAAATATCTTCAAGACTTTTTATCTGATTTAAATTCATCTCATAAGAAAGTGAAGCACCTAAAAATCCTAAATCTTTCAATGTACAAATGCTGCTGCTGTTAAAAATATTAAGTGAATAGTCTCCCATCACCTTTATATCTTCTATATTACTTACCTTTTCTATATCTTTTAAAGTTCCTATATTTCCTATAATAAAACCATCAACACCAGCACTAACCAAAGGTTTTAGTCTTGATTTTACAATGTTTTGATAATTTCCCCGTGTTATTGGAGGAATACTTATAAACACTTCCCTTGTTCTTTTTTTTATATTAAAAATCATTTTAATCTTTTCTTCATCTTCAAACATTTTTATGGGCAGATACACCCTATCTGCACCAACACAATAGTAGTCCTCTTTTCCATCTGTTTTATAAAAATATGCAGCTATAACAGGACCTTTATCTTCAAAAACTTTTTTCTCCCCATCTGCCTTTTCTTCATTTTCACATAAAAGCTTATCAAATTCCTTTACACTAACTCTGTTATACTTATCTTTTTTATATTCTTCTATTTTTTTTATAACTTCTCTTCTCAAATTATTTATCTCACTTATAGGTAAAGAAACACCTTCTTCTAAATTAATATTTATCTTCTTAAATTCAAAAGCAGTTCCCCCTGTCTTCTCTAATTGTTCTTTTATCCTCTCTTTTGTAAGTGGGCGGTTTATTGATTTTTGTGTAAGTTTTGTACCTTTTACTTCAAATTTATTTCCCAAATTATCTTTCACAATAAAAATTGCTGGCATACCATATGAAATGTTAATTTCACCTTCAATATAAATCTTCCGTATAGCCTTACCTGAAAAAGTTTCTGCTGCTTGTGCATTTAATTTATTGCTAGATGTCTTATAAACTTTATCTCCCTTTGAAATATTTCCCCTAATACTGCCTATTGATACCACTTCACCTATATTAGAATCCCTGACATCTCTTTTTTTATTTTTTATTGAAGTTACAATTGTCCCCGGACTTTCATCTTCACCGTTCCAGATTTCAATTCCATCTCCAATAGAAATGCTATCCTGAAGCTTTAATGTGATTGTCTTTAAACGCCTATCATAGGAAATTACATTGCCAAGACATACCCCCCAGTTTTTTGGCTTTTCAAAGGACATTATGCTCCTTCCTGTCTTTCCTTTTAAATGTCCCTCTGTAAAGCCACCTCTATTAAAAATTTGAGTCAAATCTTTTAAATCAACTTCATCTATACAATCTTGATAGTTTTTTTCCCCTCTTAAAATTTTATTCAGATATTTTCTGTATATTCTAACAGTAACAGCAACATATTCTGGACTTTTCATCCGACCCTCTATTTTAAAGGATTTAACTCCTCTATCTACCACTTCATTTAAAAAATTTAGTGTACATAAATCCTTAGGACTAAGAAGATAGGAGCTCCCTAAAACTTTATCATTTTCATCCATCAGTTGATAATTAAGTCTGCAGGGTTGGGCACACTTACCCCTGTTTCCACTCCTCCCCCCTATAATACTACTCATAAGGCACTGTCCTGAATAGGAAATGCACAGGGCTCCATGGACAAATACCTCTATCTCAATGGAAGTGTTTTTTGAAATATTGCCTATTTCCTCTAAAGACAATTCCCTTGCAAGAACAGCTCTTTTAAAACCCATTTCTTCAAGGACCTTAACAGCCTCTAAACTATATACAGTCATTTGAGTACTTGCATGTAAGCTAAGGTGGGGAAAAAAACTCCTAATCTCCCTGGCAAATCCCAAATCCTGTACAATAACCCCATCAATGCCTATAACACTGGCTTCATTCAAAAAGTTAAGGGCTTTTTTCAATTCTTTATCTGATATAAGGGTATTCATGGTAAGATATACATTTACATCTCTTATATGGGCATATTCTATAGATTGTTTTAATAAATCATTGTCAAAATTTTCTGCAAACTGCCTTGCACTAAAATTTTTCCCTCCTAAATAAACTGCATCTGCACCATTTTCAACAGCTGCTAAAAAAGACTCCCAACTTCCGCATGGTGCAAGAAGCTCAACTCTACCTTTATTATGCATACTTCTCCTCGTAATTAATTTTATTAAATATATTCTAACATATTGTCTTTTTTATTTTTTATTATTACCTTTTTTCTCTTTTAAATGAGTTTCTCACTTCATTTAATTCTGCTTCTCTTTTGGCAAGCTGCAACTGGTAATTGGTGTTTTTATTGGCTAAAACAGCATTCTCATTGGTGAGACTGGTGTTTTCATCCCTAAGCTTTTGAACTTCTTCCCGTAAAGCATTTAATTCCTTACTTAAATTATCAATATTTTCACGTGCCTTAAAATAGTCATCTGCAACATTTATAGCTGTTAAAACAGATGCCATAGAGGTACTGAGCTTGCTATTCTGGTTCATTATTGTATTTAGCTTTTTGTCAACATAAAGGGCAACTTTTTGTATATACTCCTCTGGTTCACTTCCTACAAGGGTATAATCTTTGCCTGCTATCCTTACATTTACTTTGTTTTTATCTGACACAGATACCAGCTCCTTTTTGCAAATTACCCCCGTCTTTATAAAGGGTTTTTTTATGCTTACCTATAAAAAAGACACCTTTTTTAATATTATACTATATTTCGTCATAAAAAGCATTTACAATTTAAAAATCCCTATACTTAAAAAAGAGAATGATAAAATTATCACCCTCTTTTAAAAATCTAAATAAAATTTGGGGGGCAATCTGCCCCCCTGTAATGCTTTTGTTATTATTTTATAATTTCAATTTCTAATATGTGTCTTGACAATAGTGAGTAGTCTAAACTGTTAATTCTTCCATCTCCATTTATGTCTGCAGCTTTTCTGTTTGCTTCTACACCGTCCATTTCAAGTATAAGTCTTGACATTAATGTTGCGTCTAGTGAGTTTATGATTTTATCTCCGTTAAGGTCTCCAAGCATAAAATCATCGCCATCGTCATCATCATCCATCATAGTGTTTCTATATCTTAAATCTGGGAAGTGCTCAGCTAATTTACTTAATGCAATAGCATAATCACACTGTGCCCAATAACGGTGGAAGTAAACTTCTGGATCTTCTCCAGCTTCATAAGCTCTTCTAATTGTGTCGTACATTGGGTCATCTTTATATTTTGAACGAATATCTATAAATGTTACTCCAGGCTTAATTTCGTCACCATTAGGCATTTTTCCACTCCATCCAGATGGAACATATATTTCTTGTGAGAAGAAACGGTGGAAGTCCCCACGAGTTTCTGGAGCCATTATTCCTTTATCTGTACGATATATTGTCCAAACAGTGTCTACTATATCTTTACCAAGTTCTAATGCATCTTTTGCTTTTTGAGTAAGTGAACCTTGATGTTTCTCTACAGCTGCAGCATATGTGATTAGACAGCTTGCAAGTGCTCCTGCAACCCCAAGGTCTTGACCTCTTGAAGTAACTTCTACTCTAAGTGAGCTGTTAGCTGATCTCTTTCCATTCCATGTATCTGGCTGTCCACTCCAATCTATTCCTGATGGTATGTATATAGTTCCTCTTTCTTCAACTTCAGTTATATCAAGAACCCAAGGAATCCAGTTTTCAAGTAAGTCTTCTGCCATCTTGTTTCCTGATTCTAGATATAAATCAACTATACGAAGCATTGACCATGCCTGCATACCAAACCAAGTGTTACTTCCTGGGTCTGCATAAACAGGGTTTTCTACATATGCCATACCGTAGAATGTTGAATGTCCAGATGGATATTTTTCATATCTACCTTTCCATGAGTTTGTAGCACCACCAGCTATAGCACCATCAGCTGATTGCAACCATGTGTAGAATTCTAATTGTCTTTCTAAACTTGTTTCCCAGTCTCTTTTACCATTTCTTGATTTAGGTGCAAAATCACTTTGAGTTGACATAATCCATGCTAAGAATGGACTCTGATATCCAAAGTGAGCGTGGCTACAACCAATTTTCCATGACCAGTCATACTCTATTCCGCCACCCCATGCTGTATACCATGCTAATAGATAGTGTGAACTGTTATAACCTGTACCAGGTGTTGGGTTTCCATTTTCAGCTGAACCAATTTCGTAGAAATATTTGTCGAAGAAATTGTTTCTTGTAAAGTCTCCCATTTTTGTAGCTTTCTCAACAACACTTTTTACTTGGCTTCCTTTTCCTTGCTCTTTAGCCCATTTATTACCCCAGTAAGCACCTTGGATAGCACGTGCTTCTGCGTCAGGAGCATTTGTAAAACGCCATTGTGTTGAATATGAGTTATCTATAGTAAATAAGTCAAGATATCCATTTGGTCCACCATATTTAAATTCTTCAATTGATGGATGAGGAATTGTTTCCCATGTTGATTCTTGTTCTCCTCTTTGGAAAGTATTGATAAATGTAGCCTCAGTTCCTCTACCAAATCCATACCAGTTATCAACGTCCATTAACCAGTGCATTAGATAAATGCTTGGACCATAAGCATCTGCTAAATCACTATGTACAGGGTCACTTCCTACTGCTTTGTCAAACTCTAGTTGAGATGGATAGTAGTCAGGAAGTTCATGCTCATCTGCATAAGTAGCTGGGCTGCTAGGATCATAATTTCTCATACCAGCTTGCTGAATACTATCGCTAGGAACTAAGTATTCAAGCACATCCCACGCCTCGTTAAAACGTGACCAGTCTCCTGTTTCTCTTCCATAAATAGCTTCTAACCAAATGTAGTAACTTAAAGCTTCACTCGTTGTAACATGTCCATAGTCAGGTGCCTCAGCTAGCATTGTTTCAATTGAGTGATAAGGAATACCTTCATCTGAGCTGTAGTAACCGCTATTTGTAATGTCCTCATGAAGCTCTAAAAACAAGTCTCTGTATTCTGCTCCACTTTTTGTGTGTTCGTAAGGCTTGTGATCAGATGTTCTTACAATTTCTGCGAATGATGTAACAGGTGTCATAATACCGACAACCATAATTACTGCCAACAAAATAGAAATTTTTCTTTTCATTCTCTCTTCTTCCCCTTTCATTTATACATGTTTGTTTTTAAGTTATACGATGATATAATGCAGTCTACCTACAATTAAATCATTCCCCCTTTTTGCAGATATTATTTTCTACATTAAACTCATCATAAAACTTAAGCCTAACCAAACTTTTAAATCTATTAAATAGATTTATATCACTGCATAAAGATGCAGCGTAAAACAAAAGTAAAATTACACACTACATGAAAAATGTTGAAAATTATTAAATGGAATAACTAAATTTAAATGGATGTATTAGTGGATGAATTGTTTCTATATCAATTTAAAATATTAATTGAATAGGCAATAACAGACATTGAAAAGACAATACTTTAAAAAATCATCATTTGCTACTTATACATTTCTTCATAACTTGTACTTCTTTTTTAGTGGAATGTTAAAAATAGACTAGTAAACTTTCAACTTAAATTACATGTAGTAAGTATGCAATATATTTATTTTTCAATGTTCTGTAAAACAAATCTATAGTTCTATTTTACATCAAAATAATTAGATAATCAATAAATTTATCATAAAGATAAAAAAGATTATCTAGTTAATGTAAAAATTATACATAAACCTGTATATAGAGTTCAATTTAATTATAATACACATCCTTTTTCTGTGCAAGTAAAAATATTGTTTTAATCATTAATTTATGCTAATCTCACTTGTCTAATTTGGCTATAGATTGTACTTCTTCCTTTTTAGGTTCTTTTATCCATAGATTCTTTGCAATTGTTCCTGTCATAGGGTTATTCAGTCTTCATTTGTAATTTTTTAATATATTGATATTTTTTTTAAACATATCATTGTCTACTCAGCTGTATTTCTCTACTTTTCATATAGTTTCCAAAAGCTTTATCTGCAGTTCCAATATGATGAATTAACCATTCTACAACAAACTTGTTTACCATGCCAACAAATTGAAGTGTGGGTCCTTCATCCTCAAATTTCTTCTTTAATTCTTCAAAGTTTTTTACAAATTTTGCATGCAGAAGTTTGTGCCCTTTATATTCAGGATATAAATTCTTAATATGAAGCTTTTCTTCTGATGTAAAGTGGATTTCAACATACTCTTCCAAAAAGTCAATCATTTTAGAAACTTCTTGTCTTCCTTTATTTTGAGAACATGCATCTAAAAGATCCCTTATCCTCTTAAATAGTTCCTTGTGCTGGCTGTCTACTTCCTCTACCCCTATTTCATAGCTTTTTCTCCATTGAATAGACATAAATAGCCCTCCTTAGTTTTTAATTATTGCTAAGTATCCTGCCAGTTGTTGGATTTATATATATTAGCCAATATCCAAAAGCTCCATATCTGGGCTTATCCCCTTCAACCTGTGCCCATCTGCACATTTCTCCAAAGGGTTTTTCATCCACCCAATAAAGCCCTGGAATTCCGCATACTACATACTGCAAGTTTTTCTTTTGGTCTTCATACAAACCTACTATCATGTGCCTATATTTAAAATGTGCCATCATTACAAGGGGATTAAAAAGTATAGGAACTTTTATATTAAATTTATAAAAAATATTATTTAATTCTGCAGGATTAAGTATTTGCCACCATTTATAATCCTTTCTTTCTACTCTGAAAGGTTTTACCTTTTTAAATAGTTTATCAAAATCCTCCATTAACTTTTTAAAGGTTTCCTCCCTCATATCTTCTGTCCCAATGTCAAATTCAGTTGCTTTTAGTTTGAGGTCAGAAAATCCCTTATCATTTTGCACTTCTATATCCATATCGTTTGTTTCCTTTTCAAACTTAACAGCTTTTTTACTCATCTCCTTATTTTCTTTAATACTTATTTCTTTATTATCCTTAATACCACAGTTTTTATCTTCTCTAATTTCATTATCTGTAGGATTTTTGCTATTTTCTTTTTTAGAAAAATCCTGTGTGTGTAGACTTCTTTTTAGTTTGTTTCTCCACTCTATTTTTTTGTCTTTGTATGCTGCTAAGGGACATATAATATCGTCTTCATAGGAAGAGTCCAGCAACACAGCTGCAACATTAAAATGTTCAATGGGTATGCCTTTTCCCCCTACATTAAAGGAGTCAAAATATTTTTGCAATTCCCCTTCTCTTCCCTTTAAATTAATATATCCTAAACAAAATGGTACAATATCCTTATCGTCCACCTTCATAATATATAGTTTGTACTTTAAATTTTGGCATTTTAAATTAGAAACATGACAATCAAGTCTTCCTTTACCTTCTCTTGCCTCGATTTTCACATATCCTGAAGGATTTTTATCCTCTTTAAATCCTCTGTCTTCCTCCTTTAATATGAAAAAGGTTTTATAATATTTAACCATTTGCATCCCCCCTTCATATTTATATGTTAGTTTAGGAAGTACATTACTATTTTAAATATAATAAATTTTAAAATTTTGTGAAAATTAAAAAGATTATTTAGACAATAAATTAGAAAGCATGGCAAACTGTTGAATTGACAACATTTCACCTCTTACGTTTTCATCTACTCCCATGCTTTTTAGAATTTCCTTTATCTCTTCCTTGGATTTTTTAAATTTACCTGCATTATAAAGTGCATTTATTAAAGTCTTTCTTCTTTGAGCAAAAGAACATTTCACAGTTTTGAAAAACATATTTTTATCTAAAAGCACCACTGGCGGTTCTTCATTAACAACAAGTTTTATAACTGTAGAATCCACATCAGGTTGTGGAATAAAACAATGAGGTGATACATCAAAAACCTTTTCTGGTTTTGAATAATATTGAACAGCCACTGACAAGGCACCATATTCTTTACTTCCTGGCCCGGCAACTATCCTTTGTGCAACTTCCTTTTGAATCATAAAAACCATCATATCTATTTTAGTGTCTTCTTCTAAAAACTTCATAATAATAGGCGTTGTTATATAATAAGGTAAATTTGCAACCACCTTTATATTTGAACTTTCATATTCAGATACAATGGCATTTATATCTGTTTTCATTATATCCATATTTATAATCTGGACATTGGAGAAATTTCTTAAATTATCTTCTAACGCGGGAATAAGTCTTTTATCAATTTCTACTGCTATTACCTTTTTAGCTCTTTTGGCAAGTTCTAAAGTCATTGTTCCAATCCCTGGACCTACTTCAATTACCACATCATCTTCCGTTATATCTGCAGCATCTACTATTTTTTTTACCACATTAAAATCAGTCAAAAAATTTTGTCCTAGTGATTTTGTCAAGTGTATATTATGTTTTTTAATAATTTCCTTTGTGTTTTGCATATCTTTTTATCCCCACTGTAGATTTAAAAATATTTTTCAATGCTTTGTTTTTTTAACATTTAACCAAATTTAAATTCCACCTTATTAATAAGGTGGAATTTAAAAAACTTGGTCAATCTCTTAATATGTATACCCTGACTTTTCTTACGCCCCAATTTTTTACTTCTTCCTTGCTTTCTTTGTAAAGGTCTATTATATCACCCTTTACAGCACTTCCAATATCTGCAGCCAAGGCATACCCATAATCCGGAACATCTCCAATACCTTCAATATACAGCCTTGACCCTAATGGTATAACCTTAGGATCTACAGCTACAATTCCTGGTCTTACTGGTATACCTGTATATGTTATACCAAAACCAGGATCTCCAGGTCGCTTGCCTGTACACTCATAAGAGGCTGTATATGCTGTAGCTCTCATTTCAAGTACTTTTGAGTATCTGAACCTGTCTCCTCTTGAGCTAACATAGCTTGCAACAGTACCATATTCAACAACTTTTTCTGAAGGCTCTAAAACAACACTTTCGTTCATGAGCCTCCGGTCTACTTCTTTACCATCTTCATATTTTACAACATATACTTTTTCTATTTTTCCTTCAGTACCTTCTTTAACAACCCGTTGCTCTCCAATTTCCATGCTGCCACTTTCTTTTTCTACAACTTCATAAGGTATTGTTTCTTCTTCTGTTACCATCTTATGTTTTACTCTGATAACCTTTACTTCCATGTTTTCTTCTACTTTTTGACTGTAGCTGGCACCTTCAATCCTATCCCCTATACGCAGACTGATAGGTTCCTCTTTTAATGCCTCACCAACGGTATCTTTTACAGTCATTATTGTTGTTTCTTTACCATCCATTTCCACAATTAAAGGTATTGCCCTTTTTATATTTATAATGTTGGTATTTTTCTTTTGTAACTTACTTTCTAAAGGTAAGCTAATATAGTCATGCTCACCTATTTCCAGCCCACTTTGACCTAGTACCTCTTCTACGGTAGATTTCATTGTATTCACTACAATAACAGTATCATCAACATTTATAACTACATCTTTACTATAGTAAAGACAAGTAGCTACAACCACTGACATAGATGCCACAAAAGCTACAACCATTACTGCAAGTGCTTTTAATGAAATATACCGACTGATACTTTTACCAAGTAATGGTGACAAATTATCATCCTCCTAATATAAGTTTTTAGGGGCTAAAAGATATTTTATTTCAATTTTTTTTTTTTGTCAAATCCTACTTGTTTCAAAGTGGACTAAACCTATATACCTCAAGCATCTTCGTG
>JAAYTS010000059.1 GCA_012517995.1 Clostridium sp. | reverse complement strand
CTATAAAATCTATTTTGTCCTGTGTACATTTTACAATGTAACCTTCACATATTGTAAACTTTGCATTGGTACTGCCATCATAGGCCATTTCAAGTAAAATTTTTTTGTTTTTTAAACTTTCCTTTAAATAAAATTTATTTTTAAAAAGTTCTTTAACACTTGTCTCTTTTATATCTATTTCATTTAAATTTAAATATGCTGCTACCGATGTGCTGATAATAATAAATACAAGTACAATAAATAACAACACATTAAATTTCCCGTGCTTTTTTTTAGGTTTAATATCTCTTCTAGGGATATCCAAAATAATTCACCCCTGCTTATCTTTTGTATCATTTCTTTTGTTAGCACATTTTTTTATTAATTTTCTTTTATTAGTTATTGTACCACATCAAATAATCAGCCGCAATCTCTGTAAACATTTTGAAATTCTATTTTTTAATTTTTTATTAATTTAAAACCATGTATAAGTATCACAAAAACCATAAACATTCCTGCATATCCAAAAACAGGGTATATGTTTGCAACAAGGCTTGAAAAACCTACACTCGATAAAGGCATTGTAAGGCAGCATATTATAGGTATTAGTATTTTTTTATTTAATTTTATTTTTCCCCTTACACGTTCTATAAAACCGTAGCCTGCTGTTATTGCACAAATAAACATTGCAAGAAGCAGCACAATTCTATAAATACTTCCCATAATCCTGCTGCACATATCCACTACACCAATAACAGGAAATTCTGTGGACATTACATAAGGATAAAATATATAAAGAACATAGTTTAAAACTATGGCTATTATGGAAAGAATAGCCCCTCCTAATATTCCCCCAAGGGTTGCTATTTTTTTGGTTTTCAAATATGGAAGTAAACTGCACATAACAACAACTGAAATGATACTATTATAGCTGGTATAGAGAAATGAAGATAAAACCCAGTTATGGGTCATACTTTTAAATCCACCTGAAATATTAAATACAGAAGCATCCCTGCTTAATATTATATAAATACCTATAGTCAAAATTCCTATTATAAGAATAGGTGTAACAATTGTACTTAGTGATACTATCCCTTTTACTCCTATTAAAAAAAATATCATGCATATAAAGGCTACTAACAATATTGCATAGTAAAAAGAAATATTTATTTTATCTGCTATTATACTGGCAACACCTGACACCATAATGCAAAAAACAGATGCCATAAAAAGAGTTACTATTATCTCCATAACCCATCCTAAAACCCATCCCACTGTGGGAAATAAAAATTCTTCGTAGTTTTGAATTCTTTCTAAATACACTTTATTTAACACAGTATATCCTATAAAAGCAAATAAAACCCCTGTCAACAAAATTCCATAAAAGCCACCTCTGTAATATGAAGTAAAGAACTGTACAATTTCCCTTCCAGAAGCAAATCCTGCTCCTACAATTGTTGCTATATATATGCTTGCCACTTTAAAAATATTTTTTGCTTCTTCAAACAAAAACAACAACTCCTCACATAGAATTATATTAATATAATTCTATGTTGGAGTTGTCTTTACAATTACAACTGATTTTTACTCTTTTTAAAATTAATATTTCATTAATTTAGTCTGTGAGATATTCTAACACTTTTTCATAAGCTTCCAATATCTCATCAAAACTTTCCTTTTCAACAATTAAACCTGTATACTTACCATTCTTAACAGCATAATAACTTTTATCCTTACCAGGAATAAATTCAATTGTAACTTCATCAGGTTCTTTGTTTAAGTGGAAAGTAATTAAAACCTCAGGTTCTTCTTCTGGCAGCTCTGCATCAATGTCTATTTCTTTTATTTCCACAGTAACAAGAGTTTTTAATAATTCTTTAAAGTTCCAATCCCCATCCACTTCAACTTTCTTTCCATCAACATAATACTCTTCTTTTTCATCGCCTTTATTTTCATCGTCACTTATTCTTTTAATTTCAATTTCAAACTTTTTATTGTCAATTTCTGCATATGCCTTTTCTATGTATTCCATATCTTCTTCATATACATAAGTGTTAACAAAATAAGACAAAGATTCATCTAAAAAGTTCAAAGGTGCAATATCAACCAGAAACACTTCATTAGTTCCCTCTAACATTGCATATATTTCATTGATATAGGTATCAAGGTTCATTCCTTTTTCTTTACCCACAAGCAGTTTAACCTTTTCTCCTTCAATAGTTTCTGCTTCAATAGAGTACAAAGGATTGTCCAATCCATAAACACTCAAATCCTCTGCATCTTCTTCAACAAAATCTTGTATCATTGTTCTTATAAAAGCATCTATGGAACTTGTCACATTGGCTATATTACCATCAGCTTCAAGGGGCTTTGTCACCTTCCATTTTCTCTCACCTTCTCTTTCTGCCATAGCAACCAATTGTCCATCCTTTTCAAATCCAAACCTTTTTATTTCAGAAGTTAGGCTGTCAATTACATTTTTGTTTCTAATATCAGTTTTGCTTGCATTTAATATATTACCTTCATAATAGGATATTGTGTAAACTGTATTTTCTTCATTTAATTTTACATAGTAATTTTCATTGGTAACAGTAGCGTTTCCTAATTCTACAACGATAGTCTCACCATCTGAAGTTTTTAAAGTATGAACTACAGGCTCTGAAAGTCCATATTTTTCTAAATCTTTTGCGTCCTTTTCAATAACTCTTTCTGCATAAAGTCCAGATATAGTTGATACTATATTATCGAGTTTTAAAGAATCAATTTTAAAATCTCCTCCTGAAACAAGGTTCCACAAATCACCATCCTTTTCTAAAACAAATTCCCCATCTCTGTTTTTAATGGTTAAAGCTTGAACTTTTTCACTATCAATTTGTAAAAGTTCAATTTTCTCTGTATCTTTTTTTGAGCCAGTTGTCTTATCAACAATAAGATATACCCCTGTTAAGAGCGCCACAATAACTACAAGAATAATCGCATACTTGTAAAACCTCATAGACGACGCCTCCTTAAACCTATTAATACTCCAGATACAATTATAAGTATCGGTAACCCAAATATAACTACTCCAGATATTTTTCCTGCAGTTGAATCTTTAATTGTAACTGTATCTAAAAAATTTGTTTTTGGCATTACATATACATCATTTTCACTCTCATACATAGCACCGATACATTGTGTTATAAACAACAAATTGCTTTCAAAATAACGGGAATATTGTTCTAAAGCTGAGTCAGTAAGGAAATAGGCATTTCCAACTACTAAAACCTTTGACTTGGTTTCCCCATTATATTCCGATAATACGGCTACATCAATAGGTCCCCCCTGAAGGTCTTCTTCCTTATCAACATTGCCAAAAGGCTCTCTTTTTGCACTGCCACTTGCTGTTAATAGAGGTGTTACTACTACTCCTTCCGGATCTTTTCTCAGCAAGTTAATACTCCGAGTTTCTGGCAATAATACTTCAAAATTACTTAAATCCATTCCTGGAAACAACTGAGTTGCTGTCAAAGCAGGCAGAATATGATAGGGCATATCTGCTAAATGCCTTGTATCACTTTCTTCTTTAATTTTGTCATAATATAAAGATAAATCATATTTTTCTAAAATGTGCTCAAAATTTGAAAATCTTGAATTAGAGGCTACTGGATCAAACAAGAATATAGCCCTGCCTCCGTCTTCAAGATATTTTTCTAATTTGTCTCTTTCATCTCTGGACAAATCAACTTTTGGTGAAGCACAAATTAATATTTTTGCATCTTTAGGTACTTCAGTTACATGATTTAAATCCAATCTTTTAACATCAAAATTATTAATTTCTAAAATTGTTCTTAGCAATATATATTCACTGTTTAAATCTCTCTGCTTGTGCCCTTCTAAAAAGTATACAGTTGGAGTTATTTCACTGGTAACATGTAGTATGGCACTTGTTATCTCCTGCTCCCCTGAAAAGGACAAACCTGTATAAGATTCTTTAAAAAGACTGTTGGCAGAAATTTTTTTAATTTTATCTTCACACTTTACAATAATATCATATTTACGTATGTCCATTGTATCACTTAGCTTTAGTTGTGAAATTATTTCTGGATTTGTATCCGGGTCGATAAATTTAACAGATACTTTTGGAAATTTATCATAGTTTTGTAAAAAATGCCATGTCCAGGAACCTATCTCTGTAGTTCCTCTTATCTGTTCTCCATCAGCTAAAAATATAATTTCTACCTCTTTGTCTATTCTTCCAACTATGGTTTTTGTCTGTTCACCAATAGAATACATTTTATTTTCTGTCATATCCCACATAAAGTTAGTTTTTCCACCTATCACATTTATAAAAAAGGTAATTACTATTGCACATAACATCATTAATAATGCTACAGTGCTAAATTTGAAGTTTTTTGACCCAAAAAATTTAAATATCTTTTTCATTTTTAATCACCCCTGACTCCAACGCCTTTTTTCAATTACAATCATTGTCAATAATAAGAACAATCCTGTTAAACTTAGAAAGAAAACCAAATCTTTCGAACTAAATATTCCCTGAACAAATTCTCTAAATCTCAAAAAGAATGAAATCCAATTTGCAAAAGTTAAAAGATGACCTTTAAACAAAAAACTTATCTGATCTACAAACCAAATAATAATCAATCCACCAATCCCTGTAACAGCTGATATTACCTGGCTTTTAGTAAGAGAAGATGTAAAAATACCAAAAGCCACAAAAAATGCCCCCAAAAGAACATGCCCTATATAACAGGAAATCATAGGCATAACATTAAGGTTTCCATATATAAATATCAATATAGGATATATCAAGGTTAAAACTGTCATAATTAAAAAAACAGTCAGTGAAGCAAGATATTTTCCTAATACAATCCCTCCCACGCTAACAGGAGATGTCATAAGCAATACGTCTGTTCCACTTTTCCTCTCTTCTGCAAAAGCTCTCATTGTCAATGTTGGTAAAATAAATATAAGTAAAAAGCTGTATTGATAAAGATATGCACCATACATAAAGGGACGTCCTGAAGTAAATATCCCACGGAAAAACAGTGAAAAAATCAACATATATATACCAATAAGTACATAGGCTAACGGCGAATAAAAGTAGGATCTGAGTTCTTTTTTATAAATAGCCAACATATTACTCAACCTCCTTCTTCTCTTTTTTATGCTTCTTTTTAGACTTTACTTTTTCATTTTTATCTTGAAGCTGTGCATTTTTTTGTTCCTCTGCATTTTTCTTTACATCTTGTTCTGAATTTTGTTCTTCATCTTGTTCTGAATCTTTTTCTAAATCTTGCACTTGTGAGTTTTCCTTTTCTCCAGTTGTTAGTATTCTAAATATCTCTTCAAGATCCATTCCTACAGATTGAAGCTCCAATATAGGATGTCCAAGTTCTGCCATTTTGAGGAATATAGGTTTTCTGATGTCCATATCTTTTTCAGAGTCAATTATATACTTTACTACATTTTCCTCATCACTAGAACTCCACTTTATATTTAAAATTCCTTTAACTTCACCTAGTGCCTTAGCTACCTCATCTTGCGGACCTTCAATTTTTATTGAAAATCGACTTACATTGCCTAAATTCTGTGAAAGGTTGTCTGGAGTGTCTATTGCAACTATTTCTCCTTTATTTATTATTACAACCCTTTCACAAACAGCACTTACTTCTTGAAGTATGTGAGAACTGAATATTATAGTATGTTCTTTCCCCAAATCTTTTATTAGTTTTCTAATCTCAATAATTTGATTGGGGTCAAGACCAACGGTAGGCTCATCAAGTATAAGTACTTCTGGATTTCCAACTAAAGCTTGGGCAAAACCCACTCTTTGCCTATAACCTTTTGACAAGTTTCCCACTAGCCTGTTTTGAACATGTGTAATCTGCACTATTTCCATAATATCAGATATTTGGCTGGCTCTTTCTGACCTGGGGACTTTTTTTAAGTCACTGACAAAATTCAAATATTCTTTTACAGTCATATCGGTGTATACTGGCGGAATCTCAGGCAAATAGCCTATATGCTTTTTTACTTCTGCTGGCTGTTCTCCAATATCATAACCACAAACTTTAACTGTACCACTAGTTGAAGGAAGATATCCTGTTATCATATTCATTGTGGTCGTCTTACCTGCACCATTAGGTCCTAAAAATCCAAGAATTTCACCTTTTTCAACAGTGAAATTAAGATTATTCACAGCTTTGATAGGACCGTAGTGTTTGGTCAAGTTTTGTATTTCAATCATCTTGGTTTTTCCCTCCCATTTCCTTGCATTTAAACACCGTGTACAAATTATATTATCTTAAATTAAAATTAATAAAGTATGAACATTTTGTAACATATCATTTTAATTTGAAGTTGTAAATAAAAGCTTAAAATGTTACTGTTTTAATATGACATTTTATCTTAAACCAATGTAAACTGAGTGGAATTTATATGTAATTCACTTTTAATAAATTATTGATATTAACATTGTCGGCTATATATTTATTTTTTAAAGTTACCAGCTTATTATATAGTGTTATCTGATGTTTTTCAAGTACACTACAAAAATCTAATATCTTGTTTTTATCTTCTTTTAAAAAAACTTGCTTTTAGTCTACAGTATTGGTTTTTTTGTAAAAATGATGGTATAATTAAGATAATATTATCCAGTTAATTTATTTTGTGAGGTAATTTGTGTTAGGTAAAAATAAAGTTCAAAAAAATTTTAAAAAAGAAATGAAAGCTATTGAAAAAGAAATTCTTAAAAAGAGCCAAAACAACAGTGGAGAGCCTTCAAATTCTTTTTTCAATAATGATTTCTACTATCAACGTGATAGATCTTTCGGCAATAAAATTAAAAAGTTTTTTAATTTTTTGTTTTCATATGGAGTTATAATATTCATAGCTATTTTTATAATATACTGTATATTTGTCTCATTAACTGATTATACTGATAAAATATATTCTTCTTTCGAAAATGAAAATTATGAAGATACCATTAAATATTCTGAAAAAGTCCTCAAAAACAATTCTTCCCACTATGATGCACTAGCATATAAAGGTGTTTCTCATCGCCTTCTAGGAGATTTTCAAAAATCTCTTGAAGTTTTTCAAATTGCCAATGAACTCTATCCTAATGATACATATATTTTAAATGAATTAGCTTATTGTAATTACAGTTTAGGCTATTACTATATGGCATTAGAGTATTACAATCAGGTTATTAAAATTGATTCTTCCAATATAGAAGCTCTGTATTGGAAGGGATATACATTGTTGGAGTTAGCTGAATATGATAAGGCTATAGAGTCCACTGACGCCCTTCTTAAGCTTGGCTATAAGGATGCAGAAGTGTATAATTTAAAAGGTCTGGTATTTCTTAATCAAAATAAATACACAGCTGCTATTGAAAGTTTTGATAAGGCTATTAAATCAGATTATGAGGAGTACGAAACATATGAAAATGCTCATTTGAACAAGATATATGCTCTTTTTTCACAAAATGATTTGCAAGGCTGTATTGAATTTTGTGAGAGCATACAAAAAGAGTTTCCAAACAATTCAGATAT
>JAAYTS010000058.1 GCA_012517995.1 Clostridium sp. | reverse complement strand
AGCCTGTTTAAAAAGTCAAATTAAATTGTTTTCAGGAAAGATAGAAAAGTTGCACACTTTTACTTGACACAAACCCCTCGAAACATTGAATGACAAAACCTCGGGATTGTGATAAAATGACCGTAGAACAGTGCAATTAAAAGCATCAGAGTGTAGTTTAATCATGGATTACTCCTACACTTTGATCTAAAAAGCCCGGTATTCCGGGATTTAGTGTTTCTATTATATAATTATATTTGATAAAATAATATGTTTTTTTATGGGGGTAAATACATATGGGTATTAAGACAAAGGTTATTTCTTATTTGCTTATTATTTCTATGATAATGACAGGATTTGCTTATGCAGCTGAGGGATTAAATTTATCAAATGAAGTTAGCACTTATGGACAGGATTTTTCCAGCAATTACGGACAAGAATTGTCTGATGTTAAAACCAGTGATGCAAAACAAAGTTTTTCAGATATTGAAGATCATTGGTGTCAAGATGTTATTAAAAAATTTTTGAGTGAAAATTGGATTGCAGGTTACGATGATGGTCTCTTTAGACCTGATAGATTTGTAACTAGAGCAGAGTTTACTGCCATGGTAGTAAACATATTAAAAAAAGATGTTAATTTAGAAGAGGCCAAGTTTAGTGATGTAAATGAAGATGACTGGTTTTACCATGCAGTATCTTATGCTTTAAGTGAAGGTCTAATTGCTGGTTATGAAGATGGAACCTTTAGACCTATGGAGAATATGTACAGACAGGATTCCGCTGTAGTTAGTAGCAAATCTTTTTAATGTAGATTTTTTTGAGAACAGTGTAGAATTAATATTTGAAGATGAAGATACCTTTTCTGAGTATGCTTATAAAAGCATAAAAAATATTGCTTCCCACGGTATAGTTAAGGGATATCCAGATAGAACTTTTAAACCTTTTAATTTAATAACAAGAGCAGAAGCAGTAAAAATGCTTGATGTAGTGGCAAACTATATTGAGATGCCAGAATGGACAATGCCACCATTGATTCCACCAAAAACTCCAAGTCCAACGGTGACACCAGAATCAACAATTACACCAACACCAACACTAACTCCAACACCAACGTCAACGACTTACAAAGGAGGAGGCACAAAACGAACTAAGTCAACGCCAGAACCGACACCAGAACCAACGCCAGAACCGACGCCAGAGCCAACGCCAGAACCGACACCAGAACCGACACCAGAACCGACACCAGAACCAACACCAGAACCAACATTTGAAACAACAGGTGATTTCACTAGGTCAGTTGTAGAGATAAAGACAGATGCAGATGTTTTAAACGTTGACCAAGAAGTTACCATAACACTAAATGCACATGATGATGTTGGTGTTGTGGAAAAATTGGTAAAAATAAATGATACTCCTATAGAATTAAATGAATTTGACCAAACAAAATATATGTCAGATTCTTCAGGTGTATTTAAAATAGTAGCATATGCATATGATGAAGCTGGAAATGAGGGGTATTCAAGTAAAGAGATAAGGTTTATAGAAGAAGGAGATACAACACCGCCAGATGTAGAATTTATTTCTCCAGAATCTGATTCAAAGTTGCTTATGCCAACAGAAATCATAGGTACTGCCAGTGATGAAAATCTTATTTTTTATAAACTTGAATATTCAAGAAAAGATGAAAACAATTATATAGAAATTTCAAGAGGAACTGAGTCAGTTGAAAATGATGTTTTAGGTATAATAGACCCTACATTAATGAGAAATGGTATTTATGATATAAGGCTTACTGCTGTAGATAAAAGTGATAACACTTCAATTGCTACGACAGTTTATCAAGTTGAAGGAGAGGCAAAAGTAGGTAATTTTTCATTATCATTTACTGATTTACAATTGCCAGTGGCAGGAATACCTATAACTATAAATAGAAATTATGACAGCAGAAATAAAAGTAAGGGAGATTTTGGAGTAGGTTGGTCATTAGGCATACAGGACATTGAGATAAGTTCAAACCATGTACTAGGAGAGCATTGGGGATTCATGACTTCATCAGGACCACTTGGACTTCCTAACTATCATTTAGTTGAATCAAAAGAGCATGTAATTACTGTATCTTACAGTGATGGTAGAACAGATGAATTTTATATGAAATGTACGCCGGATAACCAGGTACTAACACAGATGTTAAACACGACAGTATCTTTTACTCCAAAGGATGGAGTATATTCGCAATTGACTTCATTAGATGATAACAACTGTTGGGTAATGTCAGGTAGTACAGGATATGAACTACTAAACAACAATTTTGGCATATATGATCCTGTAAACTTTAAGCTTACTACCCAAGATGGAACCGAATATATAATAAATAAAAATACTGGAGTAAAGAGCATAACTGAACCAAATGGAAATACTATAACCTTTGAGAAAAATGGTATTTTCCACTCAGCAGGAAAGAGCGTTATATTTACACGTGATGATAAAGGCCGAATTACTGAAATAACTGATCCAATGGAAAAGAGCATTAAGTATGAGTATGATGCATATGGTGACCTTGTTGCTGTAACCAATCAGGAAGGGTATACTACAAGATACACATATAATTCTTCTCACGGAATAGTTGATATTATTGACCCAAGAGGTTTGAAACCTTCAAGAAATGAATACGATGATGAGGGAAGATTGATTGCCCATATTGATTCAGAGGGAAACAAAATAGAGTACTCTAGGGATATTGACTCAAAACAGGAGATAGTAAAAGACAGGCTTGGAAACATTACTGTATATGAGTATGATAATAATGGAAATATTACAAGTGCTATTGATCCATTGGGGAATAAAAAAACCTACACCTATGATGAAAGGGGAAATAAATCTTCCCAAACAGATGCAAATGGAAATACAACACAATATGAGTATGATGCAAATAACAACCTTATAAAGATAATTGATCCAATGGGATACACCACTTTATGTACATATAATAGTTTTAAGCAGGAACTTACTAAAAAAGATCCTATGGGGAACATTACAACAAAAGAATATGATTCGAAGGGCAATTTAATTAGTATAAAATATCCTGATAATAAGGAAGAAAAGTATACTTATGATGCAAAAGGAAACATAACAAGTAAAAGTGATAAGCTTGGAAACGTAACTTTATATACTTATGATGAATTTGGTAATGAAATATCTATAACTGATCCGATGGGCAATATTATAACCTATACTTATGATGATAATGGCAATAAGCTTACTATGACAGAAAAATACTCATATAAAGAAGAAACAAGGACAGCTGTTACAATGTACAAATATGATGGAATGAACAGGTTGATTGAGGAAATTGATCCTTATGGGTATTCTATAAAAATAGAGTACAACTCAATTGGAAAACCATCAGCCCAAATAGATAAGAGGGGAAATCGTACCCAATACCAATATGACATATGGGGTAATGTTGTGAAAATAATTTATTCTGACAATACCAGTGAAACCTTTAGTTATGATGCTGAAGGAAACATAATATCTAGTACTGACAGAACAAATAAAACCACAAAGTACAGCTATGATAAGTTAGGAAGAGTAACAAGGATAACATATCCTGATGGAAATTTTACCTCAGATAAATATGATTCTGGGGGCAATCTTATAATGCAAAGTGATGAAATGGGTAATGAAACCACATACCAATATAACGCTGCGGGGTATAATACTTTAGTGACAGATGTATATGGTAACAAGACTGCTTTTGAATATGACGGTAATGGAAACCCTGTGAAAATGACAGACGCCAATGGCAATGTTATAAAACATGAGTACGATGTTAATGGTAATAAGATTAAAACTATATTTAATGATAATACTTTTATTAGTGCAAAATACGATCCATTAGGTCGTAAAATCAGCGAAACAGATCAAGGCGGTAAAACTAAGGAGTATTCTTATGATGCAAAAGGAAATTTAATAAAGGTTATTGATTCATTAAAAAATGAGACAGAGTACTCCTATGATGGAGCAGGAAATCTGATTTCAATAAAAGACGCAAATGGTAATATTACAAAAATGGAGTATGATTTATTAAACAGAATGGTTAAAAGAATTCTTCCATTAGGAATGGAAGAGATTTATAAGTATGATGAGTTAGGTAATATGATATCACATAAGGATTTTAATGGAAATACTACGTTCTATGAATATGACAGCAATGGAAATCTTATTAAAAAGACATATGATGATAATACTTTTGAGACATATACTTATTATGCCAATGGACTAAAAGAATCTGCTTCTTCAAAGAAAGGTAAATTAACCTTTATATACGATGAGAGAAACAGGATAGTGAGTCAGAAGGATGTAAATGGTGCCGAAATAAAGTACAATTATGACAAGTGCGGTAATATTGTTAAAGTTACTACAGATTTAGGTGCAGTGTCATATGTATATGACAAACTGAACAGGTTGATTTCAGTGACAGATTATAATGGATTGAAAACTACATATGGTTATGATCTTGTTGGAAACAGAAGCAGCATGTTATATCCAAATGGAACAAAGGCTGAATACACGTATGACACACTAAATCGTCTTATAAGTCTTAAGAATATAGATAGCAAGGGCGACATAATAAGTTCTTATGATTATGTATTGGAGGCTGCAGGAAATCGTACAAAAATCACAGAGAACACTGGAAGAACTATAGAATACAGCTATGATGCTGCTTATAAGGTGACTGGGGAGAAAATAAAGAATAGTGATGGAAGTATACTTACAATTACTTATCAGTATGATAAAGTTGGAAACAGGATTAAAAAGACAACTGATGGTAAGGAGACTCTATATACTTATGACATAAATAACAGAGTGATTTCAAGTGGTGATGAAGTCTACACTTACGATAAAAATGGGAACACATTGTCCAAAAGAGGTATGGATGATGTTACAAAATATACTTATAATCTTAATAATAAACTTATATTAATTGAAACTGAAGAGGAAGACGAAAAATCCAGTACAGGATATACTTATGACGTGGATGGAGAACTAGTAAGCAAAGTTTTAAACCATACTGAAGAGATAATATATCTAGTAGACAGAAACAGAGGATATTCTCAAATAATTGAGGAAAGAGACAGAGAAGGAAAACTTTTAGGTTCATACCTTTATGGAGATGACCTTATTAGTCAGACCAGAGGAACAACAACTTCATACTATCATTATGATGGACTAGGAAGTACAAGAGCATTGACAAACAGTATGGGAGAGATTACTGATACATATAGTTATGATGCTTTTGGAAACATACTAGAAAAAAGTGGGAACACTAAAAATGATTATCTATATACTGGAGAGCTTTATGATTCAGGGATTGGTTTGTACTATCTAAGAGCTAGATTTATGGATCCTAGTATTGGAAGGTTTATTAGTATGGATGCTTTCCAAGGACTTCAGTTTGAACCTGAGACTTTGCACAAATATCTCTATGCTGATGCAAATCCAGTTATGAAAACTGACCCTTCTGGATATATGGCAGGAGCACTGATGATGGTACCTATGCGTCTACAATATGATACTGCAGTAATGGCAGTTGGTATAAAATTAATATCTGCATCAATTGCAATAATGTTGTTTTATATGTTGTATGCAGAGGCTCTTTCTGGAATTGACGCTATGTATATGGCAAGAACAAATGACAGAGCTGAAACCAAGGTTAAAGAAAAGGAAAAGACTAGAAAGAAAAATAGACAAAATAATACTATGAGGGTTCAATTGCAACAGGGACATAATCACACTTATGGATTGCCTATAATAGCACCTGAAAACCCAGGGGTATCAGTTTTGCAGGTTCGCATGACAATGGCTACAATGTTTTCAATGTGTCCGGTAGCGGCTCCATGGTTTCCCCTAAACCGATTGAAAAGTCAATTGGTATCAGGAGTTATCAGACTTAGTACAAAGCTTGGTACATACCCACCTTTGGGGACTTCGAAAGGTGGAAATATAGAGCGTGCTGAGTTTTATGACGGAGGAAAAGAATACAGAATAGATATTGAAAACCTTTTTGGATGGAATTTACGTATGTAGGTGATTGAAATTTGTACACTAAATGCCTAATAAGTTATTTTTTGAAATGGACTAAAAGGAGACAAATATGAAAAGTGAAATAAAGGATTTAATAGTATATCTTGATTCTGAAGACTTTGATGAAAAGAATATAGCTATAATTGAGGTTGCATCTCTTCTTGAAATGAATACATACATTCTAAATGGAGGAAAAGATCCTAGCAGACTGGAAGAGTACAAAATCTATCTGGATGAGGATCTTATATCCATAAGATTGGATATAGAAGAACAGGCTGAGATAATTGATGAACTCATTAATAGGATACGGGCTAAAGATGAGTTGAGTTCTTCAATGCTGTGGGCAATTGGCAAGGGAAGACCAGAGGCTGGACTTGTTAGACTTGTTGAGACTATCACAGCTTGTTGGGATGAGTTTAATGATGAGGAAGCTTACCAGTCAATCATATCTATGGAAAACTATATGGATTATGATGTAAGGAAGACTCTTTCAAAGGAAGAAGAAATAATAAGGTTTCTAAAAAGCAAGTCTGAAGCAGTTGACCAAAGGCTTTGGGAAGTTGCTAAAAGGGTGTTGAGCAAATTATTGAAAGTATAAATATTAAATAAGCTAAATTTCATTGAGTAAATATTTAACTCAACTTTTGAAGGACAATAACGTGAGATACTGTAAGTAGATTGTTAATTTACACATTTCTACTTACAGTCT
>JAAYTS010000288.1 GCA_012517995.1 Clostridium sp. | reverse complement strand
TGTTTATCAGGTGGATACTTATATTTACGTAGAAGCCGCTTAACGGTAATGCGCATCTGAGCACGTACACTTTCACGTACATCCCAGTCAACTTTCATGCTATTTCGTATATTAATTGTTAGTTCTTTTGCAATTTGCTTCAGCACATCATTTTCATAGAATTCTCTGGCGGATTCATTTTCAGATATAGCATCATAAAATGCTAACTCATCATCAGATAAACCTAGTTCTTCACCTCTTTTATGAAGACTATTCAAATCTTTTGCCATTTCGATAAGCGTCTTTATAACTTCAGCAGTTTCGATTGACCGTTTAGCATACTTATTAACTGATGCTTCTAGCATTTCTGAGAATTTTTTAGCTTGAACAACGTTTTTTCTAGAAATCGCCTTAATTCTACCATCAAGCAATCTTCGTAATAGTTCTAATGCTAAGTTTTTTTGCGGAAGCCCTCTAACTTCCTCTAAAAATTCATCAGAAAGTATGGATATATCTGGTCTATTTAAGCCTACCGCTGCAAGAATATCTACTATCTCTTCTGAAATAACAGATTTTGAAACTAGTTGTTCTATTTCATATTCAACTTGATCTTTTGTTTTCTTAGGTTTACCCTTGGGTAACAATTTTATTATTCCGGCTTTGACCGCTTTAAAAAAACTTATCTCAAGGTTAATTTCTTGTGCTTTTTCTGATGTGGCGCACAGAGCATATGCTTTTCCTATCTCAACTACAAAGTTTAGAAAGTCTTTTTTTTCTTCTTCTTTTTTTCCAAGAATGAAGTCTACACATCTAACTATACAATCTATTCTTTGAGATGCTGTACCATCTAAGTAACAGCTATAATCGAATCCGTGTAACAAACCTTTTATTTGCTCATATTTTTCCATCATTAAATCTACTGCAACCTGAGGATCAATACCAGTTGTTTTTCTATCAGAAGGGGTATATTGTGCAAGGGCACTTCGAAGATTATCAGCTATACCGATGTAATCTACAACTAATCCACCAGGTTTATCTTTAAACACACGATTGACTCGCGCTATAGCTTGCATTAGGTTATGCCCACTCATAGGTTTATCAATATACATAGTATGCAAACACGGAACATCGAAACCTGTTAGCCACATATCACAAACAATCACAACCTTTAACTCATCATGCGGGTCTTTCATCCTTTTTGCAAGAATTTTTTTCTGAGCAGAAGTAGTTGAGTGCATCTGGAATTCTGGTGGATCTGACGCAGCAGATGTCATAATAACTTTAATTGTTCCTTTATCCACTTCAGAATTATGCCATTCTGGACGATATTTAATAATTTTTGAGTATAGTTTAACAGCTATGTTTCTAGACATTGTTACAAACATAGCTTTGCCACTGAGTGCACTCTGTCTCAGATCATAATGGTGTAAAAAATCCTTTGCAATAACATCAAGACGAGTATCGGTTCCTACAAGAGCTTCAAGTCTAGCCCACTTTTTTTGTTGATTGATTACATATGTTTCTTCTTGTTCTTTTACAATTTCCGCATATTCAATATCTATTTTAGGCTTGAACTCCTGAGGAATATCAAGCTTAGCAATTCGGCTTTCATAATATATAGGAACGGTTGTTCTATCTTTGACTGCCTGCGTTAAATCATAGATATCAATATAATCTCCAAATAATGCAGGTGTATTTTTGTCACTCAATTCTACTGGAGTACCAGTAAAACCTATAAAAGAGGCATTTGGTAAAGCATCGCGCATATATTTAGCAAATCCAAAAGATACCTTGCCATCCTTCTCTTTAGCTTCTAGTCCATATTGGCTACGATGTGCTTCATCTGCAATTACTATTACGTTACGACGATTTGTTAGTGCTTCATTACTTTGATCACTTTCATCAGGCAGAAATTTCTGGATAGTAGTAAATATAACTCCACCAGATTCAACACTTAATAAATCTCTTAATTGTTTTCGGTTTTCTGCTTGCTTTGGAATTTGACGTAGGTAGTGAGCACTTTTGGCAAATGTTCCGTAAAGCTGATCATCTAGATCGTTTCTATCTGTAATAATAACTATCGTAGGATTGTTTAGCTCAAGAACTAATTGTCGGGCATACATTAGCATGGAAAAGCTTTTTCCACTTCCTTGTGTATGCCAAATAACACCTACTTTTCTATCTCCATTTTCTGCAGCAGCAATATGTGTCTTATATAATGCTTTTTTTACTGCAAAATACTGGTGATAACCAGCAAGTATCTTAAAAGATTTATCCTCTTCATGAACAAAAAACGTGTAATTAGATATTATGTCCAAAATACGTTTTTTGTCCATCATTCCTTGTAGCATTACTTTCAATTGAGGCGAAGATTCTGGTGCTTCACCGTTTCCATCAACAGTTCGCCAAAACATAAAACGATCAAAATCTGAAGAAATTGTTCCTACCTTTGCGTTTATTCCATCGCTTGTAACTAAGAAGGCATTGTAATTGAAAATAGTAGGAATATCTTTTTTATATGTTTGTAATTGATTGAAGCCTTCAACAATACCAATATCTTCATTGGACGCATTCTTCAATTCAATGATTGCAAGCGGTATACCGTTTATAAAGACAACAACATCGGGACGACGTTCTTTACCATTCTCGATAATTGTATACTGATTTACAGCTAAAAATTCATTATTATCAATGTCTGTTAAATCGAAAATATAGGCTTTTTCAGTTTTTACATTTCCGTCTTTTTTTCGTATTTCTACGTCGATCCCGTCAGTTATCATTTTAAAAAAAGCGACATTGTTCTGTGTGATAGACATACTTTGATGGCGCGTTATTTTTTTTACCAAATCATCAATTACCTTATCAGGGTACTGTCGGTTAACTCTCTTGAGGGCACTGTGCAGACGATCATACAAGACAACATCTCCAAAACTCTCCCGTTCAGAAAAACTGCCGCCAGGTGAGATATCTGGGCCATAAATTGTTTGGTAGCCTAAATCTTGAAACCATTCCATTACTGCTTGCTCAAGATGGTATTCAATAAAATTTGACATATCACTCACCTACCTTTATGTGATGTTTGCTTTTTATGTATGAAGTCTGATGTTCAAGCTCTGGATACACAAAAGCTTCATTAATACCTATAATATCTAGTTCTTTAAGTATCGATTGTTTGTGCTCTTGCGGAATAACCAATGAGCGTGGAATGCCGTCGCCAAAGTCTTTAATAAGCTGATCCTTTAAATTAAATGTATTCTTAAGAAAATAATCTGGTTTTTCAATGTCTATACCCAGTAGTAAGAAAGCTCCATTTTGCCTTTTAATTCGTTCGTTATTTTTGGGGGCAACAACAGGAATATACTTTGTTCTAAATATGTTCTCGAGTTTTTCATTCTTTTCTTTATAATCTAAAGCATTATTTATTAAACCTTTTTGAACAAAATAGTCGACAAAAGCTTCAATGCTTTTCCCATCATATTCAGCAAGCGCAGCAAAATACTGTACTTGCTTTTCTGTTGGACGCTGTAATGATTCTATGAGAATAAGTATTTCGCCATCTTTATCTTCACAAGTTTTGTCAGAGCAGGCAAAATATAAAGCTATAAGAGGATTTGTTGTAACATCAATTAACCTTGTTGGAAGCCCATAATGCTGCATTTTCACGAGCTGCTCAAAATCAGTCATGTGATTACCAAACTCATATGGTTCTTGCAAAATCAAGTCATTAATTAAAGCTGTTTCTTTACTAATCATGTTGTTGCGAAAAATACTAGCATCCATTGGAAAGTCAATATTTGCTTGCCCTCTAAATAGCAAAGTGCCTGTTGTGTTGTTTTCAATAATTGTGCTATTATATCTTGAAATCTTGTCGAATAAGTGTCCAACACTAAAAACTGTAGCTTCCTCTTCGAATGCTTCTTGTACATATTCTTCATAATCAGTCATTATGCTTCACCTACTTCCACTGGTAATTCTCCGCTTATAAGCTTTGGTAAAAGAGTATCTCTTATTTCAGCCAAAACAGCATTTTCTTCTTTTAGTTTTGCAATTTTCTGCTCTATAGGTTTTGCTATTTCTTCAAATCGCAACTGAAGCTCCATTGGAGGTACGATTATATCAAACATTTTAAATGCTTCAAACGGAAAATTCTGGCGTGTTGTACCTATAGCATGGTGCTTGATATTTTCTAAAAACATAGGCTGTTTCATATAATAATAGAAAAAAGTTGGGGTTATGGTCTCTTTCAATTCGAAGACAACATATATTGGGCTTACTAACCCAACATCAAAATCAGTCAGCATAGCAATGGAACCAATATTTGCTCTAGCAGGATTGTATGCCACTTGATTTCGTCTAACAATTTTGTAGTTTACAGTTGATTTACTATATACCTGTTTCGTGAAAACATCATCAGATAGTTTGAATTCTCCTTCTTTTATAACCGAAAGCACTGGGTAATCGTTGTTATTTTTATTTTTCTCTTTTACTTCAAAAACTCTTTCGAAAACATTAGACCGTTCCCAATTCATAGGAATGCCGTTTTGTAATTCTCCAGTAGGATTTGGATAATTAAAATCATAAAACCAATTATAATATATAGAGTTAATAGTATCCGCAAGCATTGAGACCTGTTTCTTGTTAGATTCGATTTTATCTTCATAGCCAGATAATATTGCACCAATATCATCTTGTTCCTTTTTAGACAGATCAGGAATCGGTATTTTATTTAAGTTAGCTTGATTTAATTTTGGCTGTGCAGAACCTGTAATATATTCTGAAATATCAGTGCTATTTAACCAATAACATAAAAATCTTAAATTGGAGTGTTCATTGGCTGTTACAATATGTGCGTGATTGTTAACCCAAAACTTTCCCGATACAATTGTAGCTATAGGCAATTTACGAGAACGGAGATTCTCTCCATCCTCTGCAATCAACATATATTCTCCATCGAAAAGATATCTATCGACATAGTCGATTATACCTTGAGCACCATAATAAGGATATACCTTATCTATGTTTTCTCTTTGTTTTGAAGACAAAGGGACACGCATATAATCGTAGTTTATTATTAAATCACCTAGTAACATAACATTAGCCCCTTTCTTAATCAATTTTCCAGCCATATTTCAACAATTGAACGGATATACTCTCATCAAGCCTTCTAGACTCTTTTCTAATATTTGACAACTGTTTTGTCAATCTTTCCATTTTCTCTTCAAACGGCTCAACATCTACTTCAATATGAGCAACACCAACATAACTAGCAGGAGTTAGATTATAATCTTTAGCTCTTATTTCTTTAAGAGTAGCAACTTTCCAAAAACCTTGCTTATCTTCATAGGTTATTTCTGCACCATCTGCTCTTATTGCTTTCTTTTCATGATTTCTGAAAGCATGATAAATTGATGTAATATCATCGATGGTTTTATCTGTTAATTTTCGTTGTGTA
>JAAYTS010000057.1 GCA_012517995.1 Clostridium sp. | reverse complement strand
TGAATATAGTTCTAAATCAGTATCTGTCACTACTTTCAACTCTGGATCACTGGAAGAAGTCCTATACAAATCATCTTCAAGAAGTTCTGCAATTACATTATAATTGCCCGGACCTGTTTGCTCTTTCACATCACATTCCACTTCAAAATATCCATTTTCAACATTTGCTTTTGTGTAGGAAAGACAAGGAGCATCCTTATCCTCCTTCAAATATATAAGTACCTCTAAACCATCTAGCAACCTTCCATTAGAATCTCTCACCGTACCTCTGACATTAAAACTTGTACCCCGCTTTGCCATAGGGTCAGCATATATTATTTCTGTTTTTGTAATTTCTGGCGGAGTATAAAAAGGATAGCTGGCAAAAACGTCCATAGGTACCCATCCATAATTTTTAAATTTTATTTCAGGATAAATATACCTTTGGTCCCCATATACTATCTGATACTCTTTTGTATCATCAATCCTGTAGCCTACAGCTAATCTGCATGGAATACCAATAGCTCTTAAAATAAATGTATATGCAGATAAAAAATCCAAGCTGTTTCCTATTTTTTCTCCTCCAAAGAGAAAGGACTGTATCCCGTCATTATCTCCATAGTCATTCATAACTAAATTGTCTAAAACATAATTTTCCAAAAGATATTCTTCTACAAATTTAATAGCTTCATAATCACTATTGCTGTTTTCTATTACAGTGTCAAGTAAAGCTTCTAATTCCTTAGAATATGAAAGCTTATAACTTGACTTATCAACTTTTGCATACTTTAGTCTTTCTTCGGTGGGTGGCGTACTGTAAACCATTTCATAAAAGCTTTCCACTGGATTTTCTGCAACATATATATCTGTATTTTCATATTTTAATAATGCATGATGATATTTTAGTTCAAAATCTCCTGATAAAACAGGTAAATTTCCACTTGAAGGTCTAATAGGTTTTATTTTTACAGAGTTTTGAGAAAATTTCTCTTCTAACTCCACACCAATCATTAATTTTAGCTCTGGCTCTTCCTCTGTATCAACCAACCAACGATTTTTGTAATAGTTTTCCATAACCATTACCTTTAAAAAAGGATAGTTGGGCTCTCCTAAAACTTCAAATACAGGAATATGTTTTGTTTTTTCTTCATTAGCTATTATACTGTTGCCAAAATTGTCTCCCCCAAAGGGGCTGCCATCCTCATTTCTATTTCCAGAAATATCAATATTAGGTGTGTCATTAAAAAAGTCATCGTCAAACCTGTCTGCATCAGGCAAAAAACTTTTATTCTGTTCTTCCTGTGCATGAGGTTCTTCAAGAGAAGGATTAAACGCCTCATCCTTCCTCTCTCTGGCCTGTTCTTTCCAATCGTTAAATTGCTCTTCTAAATTGACATCTTGATTATCTAAATTTTCTTCCCCGATACCTGTCTCTTGCTGCCTTCCTACATCATCTGAATTTTCTGAATACTGCTTTTCTATATCTTCATTATTTTCAACATTATCATTATCCCATGTATCTGTATTTTCAACCCCCCCTGTAGCATCCGGAGTAGGTAAATCAAACATGCTTACCGACATCATTATGAGCAAAATAGATATCAATGCCACTGAAAAAAACAAAACCAGCTTTATTAAATTGTTTTTTAAGCCTGATTTGTTAGTATCCATTAGGTATATTATATAGAATTTTTTGAATTTTGTACACATGTTTGTGACTATGGGATAATTGTTTTGATAACTTGCTTGTTTTCATAATATTTTGACACTGCCTATAAAAACATATTCTTTTTGGTCGTTTTTTAATATATATTTTACTTTTATTACATATAATGTACCATTAAAAACTTTTGTTCTAATTTTCATTTTTTGCTTGCAAATAGTTAACTAAATGTATATTATATTATACAGAATATATAATAGGAAAAACAAACCACTAGATGTAATTAAAAATTTAAAAAGGGAGTGAATGTAAAATGAAGGTTGTTTGTAAAAAAATCGGTTTTTTATTAGTTTGCATTTCTTTATTAATGACGTCTGTATTAGGCAATGTTATATTCGCAATTCCTGAATCCCCCAACATTCCAGAAAACATTGAAGATATGGGGACTGATGAATTCGGGGCTCCTTTAAGAAGTTTTGTTGTGGCAAATGAACAAGGCTTTTTACAATCTAAAAACACTTTTTCTATACTAATTGATGAGTTGGGAAATTTCTTTGCTGTCTACGGTGAAGCCCAATCAAACAATGGTACTGTTTCAATTATAACCACAAGTAATAATATAAGATTACTTGTGGATGACGGGGAACCTGAAATAAAAAGGGCAACAATAAGTGAGTATCTTACAAGTGACGTGGATATGTTCCCTGAAACTATAACACAGCCAGGTACTGTACAAGATCCTCTAAATCCTTCTTTTGCAGGTGTTTTGTACAAAGATGGTGATAGTTATTTTAAAGATGGCAAATATATTCAATGGTACAGCATAACTGACGATTTTTATTACTATTATTATGAAGTAACTGTTCAGTATACTGAAAATGTACCTTCTGAAATATCAATCTCTTCACCTGAAAATAATGTATTTACTAACAAAAATCAACTTTTGGTAAATGGTAATGTAACAGATAAAAATAATGGTGATAAAATAGATATTTTTTATTCCGTTAAAAAAGTAATCAAAAATGAAAATGAGATGGATGAAGAAGATGAAGATAGTATATTAGATAAAACTCTACAGCTTAATGATAAATCTATTACTATAGAAAATTGTACTGATACATACACAGTGCTAGAACATCCTTTTACAGGTTCAATTGATATTTCCAGTTTAGAAGATGGAGAATACACTGTTGATTTTTGGGGAATAGATAAAAATCAGGCATCTTCAAAAATTGTTACAATTTCATTTACTGTTGACAGAACTCCACCTGGAAAACCAATAATCACTCAGGAGCCTGATAATGATACACCTACTAATGATAGTGTAATAGTTGAAATAGAATATCCTGATGATCCAGCAGAAAAGAAATATAAAGTTGGAGAAGATGACGACTGGAAAGATTATGAAGGTCCTATTGAAGTAGATGAAAATGATACTATTTATGCTAAATCAGAAGATGAAGCTGGAAACGAAAGTGAAATTGCAGAACATGAGGTTACAAACATTGACACCACTCCTCCAGGACCACCTACTATCACAACAAGTGCAGATTCAACAATTGAAAAACCTATATATGTTACAATAGAACCTGGAATAGATGAAGGCTCAGGGGTTAACAGAGTTGAATTCCGTCTGTATGACCCAAATGAAAATATAGAAATTGATGCTAATGTTTATGATGAGACTGATGAAACTAATGAAGATAATGAAGATGATGAAACTGACGAAACTGACAATGATGATGAAACCGATGAGACTGACAATGATGATGAAACCGATGAGACTGACAATGATGATGAAACTGATGAAACTGACGAAACTGATGAAGATAATGAGGCTGACGAAACTGGCGATGATGATGAAACTGATGAAACTGACCTACCTAAATGGACTGTATATAAAGGTGAATTTGAAATAACTAGAATAGGTACAACCAGGATA
>JAAYTS010000056.1 GCA_012517995.1 Clostridium sp. | reverse complement strand
CAAATAATAATATTTTACTAAAAAGAATAACTGTTTCTATTTAGGTGGCAGTTGTTCTTTTTATATAAGACGGATATTTTACGTTTTATTAATATTCAAAATACACGGGTATTTTGTAAATGCGTAATTTATATATGGCGGGGGCTCATCAAATAAAATATCAGGAATAGGAGTAGAAATAGCTTTATGATATTTTCATAATAGTTAAAAAACTATGGCAAAAGGAATACAAAAAGTTTTGATTTTAGGTCATGGATAGTTGATTAGGTAGTAAAGAAAAAATATATAAAAAATATGGAATTTGATTTAAGAAGAGGTAGTTATGATTTACCGAGCTGAGCCATACACGTTGATGATATTTAATGCAGATAACGGCATCACTGCCGCTGTTTCCGGCAATGAGCTATATAGCTTAAAATAATATTTAAAAAAAGGGATTAAAAATGAGTTTATATCCAGATTAATTGCCCTTGGATTAATACCTTTTGATATGTCAGAAAATGAAGCAATTTCAGCACTGAATATAATGGCAGAAAGTAATGTACTGTTCGGAATAAACTGGGCTGCAAGAATGGATAATGTATATGATTTTGAAAACGTTGTTGTTTTTGCAGAAGGACTAAAGGCAAATAATATCAATATTTTGCGGTATAAACCATCAGCCAGAGAGGATTTTAATGTTTACTTATTGGAAGGGATATGAAATTGATGGTTCATCTACAACGTATAATATTGTTATTCCTCAACAGGAATTAATAGTTGAAGTTTTGCGATATATAATGAGTCTTAAGATTATAGACCGTAACGAAAATATCAACATTTCATACTCAGAGACTAGTGATAAATTATGGAAGAAGGAAGTAATAAAGAATGATATTTATAAGTTTGAAGAATCGGAAAAGATATTGGGGGCTGAAAATAAAGTATATAATTATAAAAAACCAACAATTAGTCCTTTTTACTATGCTGAAAGTTTTGACATATGGATTGGTGTTTCATTTTATGATCAGGAAAAAACTGTGGAAGATTATGAGCCTGAAGGATTGATTTTTAATGAAAAGGCACTTGTTGCTAATATGAACAATTTGTGAAAAAAATTTCAGAAATTAGGGAGGAGTTTGAAAAAGAGCTCAATTTTTGTTTGAGCTCTTGATAAAAGCAGCTATGATTAGTCTTTTGGTATTCCATACCGTGCCAGGCTGCCGTTTTTATATCTACTATCGCTTGTAACTTCTTTGGTTATCCATGAAGGAGGTATATAGCTATTTGCAAGTTCTTCATTTCTAAATTCCACTTCAAAGTAAGCCAATCCTTCTAAATCGTCTTTGAAAATATCAATTGCAAAAGGATTTCCATCTTCGTCAACTCCCTGATATCTTGTCTTGTAAATGGTGTTTCCTTCAATTTTTTTATATAAATCATAGTATTCTTTTGAGTTAATCCAAAAATTACGTTCTTCTCTAATCATGCCTCTAGAATCAACATTTGCTTTCACGGTGAGGAAAAACATTCTATTATCCACATTTCTAAGTCTAATTTCTGGTGAAAAATTTATATATGACTGAGTTATTTCAAATTTATCTAGTGATTTAAGGTCATAAGGAATATTTTCTTCCTCTATTAAAAATTTTCTTTCAATCTCCAGACCTTCCGGATCTGAAGGGGTTGGTGTAGGAGTTGGTGTAGGGGTTGGTATGGGAATTAGCTCTCGCGGGAATTCAGTAATTACTCCAAGTAGGAATTTACTATAAATTACGTAGTCAATTGTATTTACATTACCATCACCATTAACATCAGCTGCATCTAGACCATGTATATAACTAAAATCCTTTATAATTCCAAGTAGATAATTTTTTATTTCTGTAATGTCAATGGAATCAGTTTTGCCATCACCATTTACATCACCAATTATTAAATCTTTAGTGGTATTTGTTGAGGCACTGACGTTGACTGTAAACAAAGTTAACATAATTGAAAAAATAATAAAAACAGTAAAAATAACAAGCCTTCTTTGTTTCATTTTATCTTTCCTCCATTGTTTTTGTTATTTAAATTGTATCATTTTTATGTAATTTTGGGAATACACTATGTGGTTTGGGAATAAAAAATACTTTTTAAAAAATGTATAAAATTTTTTTGAAACATTTATTGACAAGGAGGTATATTTAGCTATATAATATAAAACATATTGGAATACTTGGTTAATGAAGTGATGATTACAAGAAGGACTATTGAGGTTATAAAGACTAGTAAGATCATGTGCTAGAGTATCAAAGCTTTTGAAGGAAGAACTAATAGAAAATAAAGGTATTCCAATAAAACAAAGAGAGGATGATGAAAATTGGGAATGAATTCAAACACAATATAAGTACAAAGGTGGTACACGGTTCTAAGTACTACGACCCACATACGGGAGCGGTAAGCTTCCCTATATATCAAAGTGCGACTTTTAGGCATCCGGGTTTATATCAGACTACTGGTTACGATTACTCACGCTTGCAAAATCCCACAAGGGAAGAACTTGAAAATACAATTGCAAATATTGAAAACGGAAAGTTCGGATTTGCTTTTTCTAGTGGAATGGCAGCAATATCAACCATACTTTCCCTTTTCTCACCGGGAGATCACATCATTGTTTCTGATGACCTCTATGGAGGTACGTATAGGATATTTGAGGAAATATATAAAAAATATGGTGTGGAGTTTTCCTATGTTAATACCAGCAAGAATCAAGAGATAGAAAAGGCGGTGAAAGATAACAGCAAAGGGTTTTTTATTGAAACACCTTCTAATCCAATGATGAAGGTGGCTGATTTAAAGGGAATATCGGAATTGGCAAAAGATAAGGGAATACTTTTAATTGTGGATAATACCTTTCTTACACCATATTTTCAAAGACCTTTGGAACTTGGGGCAGATGTTGTTGTTCACAGTGGTTCAAAATATCTAGGAGGGCATAACGATACTTTAGCAGGCCTTATTGTGGTTAATGATGAGGAATTGGCTGAGAGGATTAAGCTTATTCAAAAATCCGAAGGAGCTGTATTATCTCCCTTTGACAGCTGGCTAATTTTAAGAGGAATAAAGACACTGGGGGTACGCCTTGAAAAGCAACAGGAAAATGCAATGAAAATTTCAAAGTGGCTTTGTACAAATAAAAATGTAACAAAGGTTAATTATGTAGGATTACCTGATCATGAAGGCTTTTACATCTCAAAAACTCAGGCTTCTGGTTTTGGGGCTATGATTTCCTTTAACGTAAAAGATGTGGAAATTGTGGAGAGGGTTTTGAGAAAAGTAAAGTTGATAATGTTTGCTGAAAGTCTTGGTGGAGTAGAAAGCCTGATTACCTATCCTGTTATTCAGACCCATTCTGCTATACCAGAGGAAATACGGCAAAGAATAGGGGTTAGCGACACACTTTTAAGACTTTCAGTGGGAATTGAGGCGGTTGAAGATATAATTGCTGACCTTGAACAGGCATTGGAGTAGAGAGATGAACTTAGCCAAATAAGGCCTTAAATAATTTTTTTTAACTATAAACATATAAAACATATAGGAATAATACGAAAAGTGCAGTGCATATTGCCAATATTTAAAAAACGAGTAAGCATATATAAAAATAATATGTGAAATGAGGTGTCGATGTGGATTTTTATAGAGATATAAGATATCACCACAAGGATTTTAAAAATTCTTTTTTTGATGATTATAATCATGCTGTTAATGAATACAAGAAGAGCTTTCCATCAAAGGTTAATGTCATTGAGAATGCTCCAGACCCTGCTGTAAGAGAAATGCTTGTACATATGGAAAGGCAAGGCTGTGAAACATGTTTTGACCGTTTTGACAGCCAAAAACCCCATTGTAACTTTGGTCTTGCAGGAGTTTGCTGTAAAAATTGTAATATGGGGCCCTGCCGTGTGACAAAGAAGAGTCCTAGAGGGGTATGTGGAGCAGATGCTGACCTTATTGTTGCAAGAAATCTTTTAAGGTGGGTGGCAGCAGGGGTTGCAGCCCATGGAGCAAGAGGCAGGGAAATAATGCTGGCTCTTAAAGCAGTTGGGGAAGGAGTGCTTAATATACCCATTTGTGGAGAAGAAAAACTTAGAAAGTCTGGGGCACAGTTGGGGATATCAACTGAAGAAAAGTCTGAGACCCAGTTGGCAAAAGAAGTTGCAGATATTCTTCTTGAAGATTTAGCAAGAACGGTTCCAGGAGAGCATAAGACTTTAAGTGCCTTTGCAACTAAGGAAAGAATTGAAAAGTGGAAGGAAATGGATATTATCCCTATAGGAGCTTATCACGAAGTGTTTGAAGCCCTCCACAGAACTAGCACGGGAACAGACGGGGATTGGGAGAACATTATGAAACAGCTGTTAAGGTGTGGTCTGGCTTTTGCATGGAGTAGTGTTTTGGGATCTTCAATAGCCATGGATAGCTTATTTGGTATGCCTCAAAGAAGTACCGTTAAAGCAAATTTAGGCGCAATTATGGAAGGGTATGTTAACATAGCTGTTCATGGACACTCGCCTCTTTTGGTAAGTGAAATAGTAAAACAGGGAAAAAGCTCGGAATTTATACAGCTGGCTAAGGAAAAAGGAGCCCTTGGAATACAGTTTTATGGAATATGCTGTTCGGGACTTTCAGCAATGTATCGCTATGGAGGTGTTATTCCTCTGTCTAATGCAATTGGTGCAGAGCTGGTTTTAGGTACAGGTGCTATTGATTTATGGGTGGCAGATGTTCAAGACGTTTTTCCTTCAATAATGGATGTTGCAAAATGTTTTAAAACTACAGTTGTTACAACCAGTGACTCTGCAAGACTTCCCGGGGCTGAGCATTATGGCTATGACCATCATCATTCAAATTTAGGTGAGACAGAGGATTTGGCAAAAACTATTGTTAAAAGGGCCATTGAAAGTTTTGAGGAAAGAAGAGATGTTCCAGTTTTTATTCCAAATTATGAAGTGGATGCAGAGATTGGTTTTTCTGTGGAATATGCTAACAGCCATTTTAAAGGCATGGGAGTAATTGCTAAGGCTTTAGAAGAAGGTAAAATTCGAGGTGTAGTCAATTTGGTGGGCTGCAACAACCCTAGGATTATGTATGAAAAAGCAATAGCCGATGTGGCACAAAGATTGATTGAAAACAATATACTTGTGCTTACCAACGGCTGTGCATCCTTTCCCCTTTTGAAGCTGGGCTACTGTAATGTTAAAGCATTGGAAAAAACCGGAGAGGAAATGAGAAAGTTTTTAGGAGAAGATTTACCACCTGTATGGCATATGGGTGAGTGTCTTGATAATGCAAGAGCATCTGCTTTTTTCAAGGCATTGGCAGATAGCCTGGGGAAGGATATGAAAGATTTGCCTTTTGCTTTTGCAAGTCCTGAATGGTCTAATGAAAAAGGAATTGGGGCAGCCCTTGGATTTAGGCTTTTGGGTATAAGCTCCTACCATTCTGTTTATCCACCTGTGCAAGGTTCTAAAAATGTAATGAAGTATTTGTTTGAAGATACCAAAGAAACACTTGGAGCTGTTATGGTGGTGGAGGTAGATCCTCTAAAGCTGGCAGATAAAATAATTTCAGATATTAATAAAAAGAGAAAAGATTTGATGTGGAAATAAGCTATGGCATTTAAAGGGAGGTAGTGAATATGAAGAAAAGAGTTGGTATTTTTACGTTGCTTATTTTTATAATATTAAATTTTACAGGTTGCAGTAATGAAAACAGGGCAGGTGAAACAGTAAATAATGGATCCGGTGATAATACAGAAGTTAAAACAATAAAGATTGCCTATTTGCCTATTACCCATGCTCTTCCCCTTTATGTGGAGAATGAACTGACAAAGGGAAACTTTAAGAATTTTAAACTGGAGCTTGTAAAATTTGGTTCGTGGACAGAATTGGTGGATGCCTTAAACTCTGGAAAGGTGGATGGTGCATCCATGCTTATAGAGCTTGCTATGAAAGCAAAAGAACAAGATATTGATTTAAAGGTAGTAGCCTTAGGTCACAGAGATGGGAATGTGGTGGTGGTATCTGAGGATATTAATAAAGTTGAGGACTTGAGGGGGAAGAATTTTGCAATACCCAGCAAGCTTTCCACCCATAATATATTGCTATATATCATGCTAAAAAACCATGGTCTTACATATGGTGATGTAAATGTTATTGAACTGCCACCACCAGAAATGCCAGCTGCACTTTCCGAGGGCAGAATATCCGGTTATTGTGTAGCTGAGCCTTTTGGAGCTAAAGCGGTGGCAGGGGGTAAAGGAAAGACTTTATTTGAATCTCAGGATTTATGGGAAGGGTCTGTGTGCTGTGGGTTGGTTCTTAGAAATGACTTTATTAGGAATAATCTGGCCATTTCTAAAGAATTTGTCAAGGAGTACATAGAAGCAGGGCATAAAGCGGAGTTAAAAGATGAGGGGATTCGTGACATTAGCGAAAAATACTTAAAAGTGGAACCACAGGTTCTGGACTTATCCCTTAAATGGATTTCTTATCAAAACCTAAAGCTAGAGGAAAAGGATTATAATGAGCTTGCAAAATACATGGTGGAAATAGGGCTTTCTAAAAATCCTCCTAAGTACAGTGAGTTTGTAGATAATACATTAATAGATAAGGTGGAGTGATGAAAATGGAAATATTAAAAAAAATATTGAAGGTTGTTATAAGTATATCTGTGCTTATAGGTATTTGGCAATTAGCAGTGATGTTAGGAAGATACCAGACATCACTTCTTCCTCCACCTGCTAAAGTTTTTAAAGGAATGTCAGAACTTATAAAGGATGGGACTTTATTTACTCATTTTAAAGTTAGCCTTACCCGGTTTTTTATTGGATATTTATCAGCAATAATAGCAGGAGTAATTCTTGGACTTTTCCTTGGCTGGAATAAAAGGATATGGTCTTTTGTTGAGCCGATAGTACAGGTGTTAAGACCAGTTTCCCCTATAGCCTGGTTTCCTTTTATTGTTTTATGGTTTGGGATAGGGGATGCCCCGGCCATTGCCATTATTTTTATAGCAGGCTTTTATCCAATTCTTCTTTCTACTGTTTCTGGGGTTGGGAATGTGGATGGAATTTATTTAAAAGTGGCTGATAATTTTGGAATACGGCAGCCACAGATGCTTTTTAAAATTGTTCTTCCAGCGGCCTTCCCTTTAATTGCAAACGGTCTTCATATAGCATTAGGGTCAGCTTGGGTATTCCTAGTGGCAGGAGAAATGGTAGGTGCACAATCTGGTTTGGGATATCTTATTATAGATGCGAGAAATTCTTTAAGATCCGACTTGGTTTTGGCAGGGATAATATTTATTGGAGTTTTGGGGCTTTTGCTGGATAGGTTAATAAGACTTCTTGAAAGCAGTATTGAAAAACAGTGGGGAATATCCCAAAGGAGGGGGAACTGATATGTATATTTCTATAAAGGAAGCATCACGGGAATATTCTTTTAAAGGAAAAAAAAGGGTGTGCCTTGAAAAGGTAAATTTGGAGATAAAAAAAGGTGAATTTATTTGTCTTTTAGGACCAAGTGGGTGCGGAAAGACAACATTATTAAACTTGATTGCAGGTTTTGATAAAACTTCATCAGGATTTGTTAAAATTAATGGAGAAATTGTTACAAAGCCATCTGAAAATAGAATTACTATATTTCAAAACTATGGACTGCTTCCTTGGAGAAGTGTTTTAAAAAATGTTGAACTAGGACTTGAAAGAAAAAAAATAGACAAAAAGAAAAGACGTGAAATTGCAGAAGAATATATTGAACTTGTTGGTCTTTCAGCCTATAAAAAACATCATCCCCCTCAGCTTTCTGGAGGGATGCAGCAGAGGGTGGCATTGGCAAGGGCATTAGCTGTGGATCCTGAAATACTTCTTATGGATGAGCCACTAGGTGCCCTAGATGCAATGACCCGTATGAGTATGCAGGATGAAATTGAGAGGCTGTGGCAGGAAAAGAAAAAAACAATAATATTTGTAACCCATGACATAGAAGAGGCGGTTTTTTTAGCAGATAGAATTGTGATAATGACTTCAAGTCCTGGCAAAGTAAAGAGTGTTATTAATGTGCCTTTAGGAAGGAAAAGGGACAGGACTAGGAGTGATTTTTTGAAAATCAGGGATAGGGTTTTTGCAGAATTTGAACTAAAACCTGCTGACAATATAGAGTATTATTTGTAGATAATAAAAATTTAGAGGATAAAGACAGAAAGGAATTTATTTAATTTCAATAACTCTATTGCAAATACGATTGATTAAATGTTTATCATGACTTACTACAAGTACCCCGGCATTATTTTTTTCTGCAATGTCAAGCACCACTTTCCATATTTGGGCCTGTGTAATAGCATCTAACATTGTGGTTATTTCATCGGCGATTAAAAATTTTGTGCAAGGGCTTAAGGCACGGGCCACGCAAAATCTTTGCAACTCCCCACTTGAAAGTTCATTTGGCCACCTTTTTAGCCAGGATTCTTCTATGCCTAAGGACTCTAAAAGTGTTTTATTCACAGGCCATCCTTCATTTAATGTTTTGTACATTTGCCATCTGGGGTTTACTGCTTTTTCCGGATGCTGAAAGACAAGTTGGACAGGGGAGAAGCCACCCTTTGGTAAAGGCTTTTCATCTAAAGATACACTGCCTTCATCAGGGGACAAAAAACCTGCAAGTATTTTAGCAAGGGTAGTTTTGCCACAGCCACTAGGGCCTGATAGTCCAACTATTTCGCCGGATTTTAACTGTAAATTAAACCCCTTTAGTATCCATGAACCTCTTCCGTATCTAAATCCAATATTTTTTCCTTCAAGTAGCATGACTGCACCTCACTTTTCCATTTCTAACATCTCTCATTTCAGGTTGTTTTTTAAGGCAAGCCTCACTTTTAATTGGGCACATAGTATAGAATATACATCCTAAATGAGTTTTACTTTGGGAAGGCAGAAGACCTGCAATAGTAGTAAACTCATTTTGGGGCAGAGCATTCCATAAAGCCTTTGTATAGGGATGGCGCAGTAATTCGCCTTTTCCTGTAAAATCCCTTGCAGGGGCAACTTCTATGGTGGTACCTGCATAAAATACAGCAATATCATCGGCAACATCAACGGCAGTGGCGATATCGTGAGTAATAAGCATAACCTCGGAGCCATGGTCAGCTAGTTCACGAAGGTGGCTTAAGGTCTCTTTTGCCACTTCAGGATGAAGCCCCGGTGTGGGTTCATCTGCAATAACCAGTTTTGCACCTTCAGCTACTGCAGAAGCTACAAGTACACGCCGTGCCATGCCACCAGAGAGCTGAAATGGAAAAAGGCTTCCCACCTTGTTAGGAAGGGAATATCTTTTAAATATCTTTTTTTGTTTTTCCAAAGCTTCTTTTTTTCTTGAACTTCCAACCTGGGCACCAACTTGCATAAGGGGGTTGAGATAATTTACCGATTGGGGTATTAGTGTGATTTCCTTTCCCCTTAGCTTTTCTTGAAGTTTTGGTGTAAGTTCTTCACCCTTATATTTTATTGAACCTTTAATTTTTGCATTCTTAGGCAAAATTCCAAGTATGGAGTGGGCAAGAAGACTCTTACCAGATCCACTTGAACCAACTATGGCAAGAATTTTGCCTGGATTTATTGTTATACTAAGATTTGAGACTACATTTAGTGTTTTTTGTCTCATTCCTTTCTCATATTGAGTAAAGGAAATGGAGAGATTAGTAACTTCAAGCAATGTAATTGCCTCCTTTTATTGCTGTGCATTGTGAGGGTCTATTAATAATCTCAAGTTTTCACCTATTATATCAAAAGCCCTTACTATAACCAATAGGGAAAGTCCGGGGAAAAATGCCAGCCACCACATTCCAGTTGTAAGGTATTTCATGGATTCTGAGAGAATTACTCCAATTGCCGGTTTATGAGGGGATAGACCAAAGCCTAAAAAAGTTATTGAGGCTTCATGAAGTATGGCATGGGGAAAAAGGAGCAAAAATCCCACAAAAATCTGAGGTATCAAGTGAGGGAGCATATGGTGCAGGGCAATCCATAAAGGGCTTTTACCCATATGTTTTGAAACTTTTATAAAATCTGATTCCTTTAACTGTAATACCTCTGCCCGTATTACACGAGCAAGGCTGGTCCAATGGGTACAGGCTACCCCTACTATTACCCCTTTAGCACCGCCTCCTAGAGTAAATGCAATGAGTAAAATTGCTACCAGATGAGGTATTGCCATAAATAAATCAATGAACCAAGTTATTATTGTATCAACAGCTTTTCCCATGGTTGCTGAAGCAACACCAAGTACCAGTGCCACTACAACACTTACAAAGGATGCGATAATGCCTATATAAATGCTAAGGGATAATCCCTTTATTGTTCGGGTAAACATATCCCGCCCAAGCCAATCTGTTCCAAAGGGATGGAAAAGGGAGGGGGAAAGGTTTTTAGAATCTAAGTTAGTAGCAATTCTTTCATCTTTTAAAAGGAAGCTTAAAGCTATTATCAGTGCTAAAAACATAGAAGATATAATGATTATTATAAGGGTTTTTTGCCTTCTGTTTAATTTTAGCAATGAATTTATGCGCTTTTTTTCCCCAGTGTTTATAGACAGAAAACTCATGTTCTTTTTACCCCCTTTATTCTTGGGTCAACCACTATGTATATAATATCTGCAATGAAATTACCAGCAAATACAAATAGTGCACTGAAAATAACAATTCCTAAAAGCAGGGGTACATCTCCTCTAAGGCTGGCCTGTACTGTGGCTTGCCCAAGACCTGGATAAGAAAATACCTGCTCTGCAAGAACTGAACCGCCAAAAAGTTCACTTAAGGAAGCGAACTGGAGGGTTATGGCAGGTATAGCAATATTACGAAGTCCGTGGCGCATGAGAAGTTTTATGCCATACTCACCCTTTGCACGTGCAAAAAGTATATACTCGCTGTCTAGTACCTCTATAAGCTTTTGTCTTGTATGAAGTGCTATATTTGCAATTCCCACAATACTTAATGTCAAAGCTGGAAGAATAATATGGTGGATTTTGTCTGATAGCGTTACGTCCTGAGATAAAACCCCGGCTGGAACACCCATACCAATAGGAAACCACCCAAGCCATACTGAAAAAACCATTAAAAACAAAAGTCCCAGCCAAAAGGTTGGAGTTGATGCAAGGAGCAAACAGTACCACTTAATAAAACGGTCTATAAGTTTTCCACTATTCATGGCAGCTATAATCCCCATTAAAAAGCCAAATATCCCCGATAAAATCCAGGCAATACCCATAAGTGCCAGGGATGCTGTAAACCTTTCTTTTATAACATCTAAAACAGGAGCTCTATAAATCATTGAAGTTCCAAAGTTGCCCCGGATTATTGATTTGCTCCATTGCATAAATCTTTCAACTGGAGGTTTATCAAGTCCCCAATGTTCTGCTATTTTTTCTCTCTGCAGCTGGCTTACCTTAAGCATATCTGCACCTATGTAAGCCTGAACAGGATCAATTGGCGAGTGGCTTATTAATACAAAAGACAGTATGCACAATGCAGCCAGCAAGGAAAGAATTCTAATGGTTTTTCCTATAATAAATTTTAATATATCATTCATAAAATATTCTCCTTTATTCTTTCCAACGCCACTTTTCAACATTATCTGTTATTGGCCAACCATGTCCATGAGGGTGAATTTTTTGTTTTCCAATATCAAGCTTCTCATTTACAAGGTAGAGATGGCTGATATTAACAAGCCAGGCATATGGGGCATCACCTTTGGCAGAAAAACCAGTTGTACCATCCCACTGGGCTTTTTTCCAGTACTCATTTGCTTCTTTTTCACTTTTTGCTGCCATTGCTTTATCTAAGTATCCGTCAATAATTGGATTTTCATAATAGCCAGGATTATAATAATCCTGTCCTTTTAACTTGCTGTTGTAAATGTTGTACATTTCCAACGGGTCATGACTTCCCCAGCCGAAAAGTACACTGTTGGAGTACATCAAAGTTTTGATTTCATCCCAGCTTTTACCTTCAACGTGGATTTTAATTCCTATAGGTTTTATTTTGTCAGCAACAGCTATTGCCAGTGACTGACGAGTTTGGTCACCGGAAGGATAAATAAGTTTAAACTCAGCAGTGAGATTTCCCTTTTCTAGTACGCCATCTCCGTTAATATCCTCCCAGCCGCCTTCTTTTAATATTTTTTTAGCGCCTTCCACATCAGCATCTTCTATCACTGTTTCAGCGTTCCACCAGGGCATTTTATCGCAAAGGGTGTAAGCTGGCGAGCCATATCCGTTTAATATGCCATCTACCAGTTCTTTTCTGTCAATAGCTACATTTATAGCTCTACGAATGGATATATCTGATGTTACATCGTTTCCAATAGGGTATCCCTCTTCTGTCCTGCCTCCAGATTTGACGTATGGGAACATAATTCCACGGTTGTCTATGCTTTCAATAGCTTCAAGCCTCATGCCATTTACTTTTTGATTTGCATGAACAGGTGTTATGGCAGCTATATCCACACTGCCTGCCTGGGCTGCTGCAAAGGTGGCTTCTTCATTTAGAAAGAGAAATGTTATTTTTTTAAAGTAGGGTTTTTCTCCGTAATATTCAGGATTGGCTTCCACAATAAGCTGTTGTCCTTTGTCCCATTGGACAAACTTAAAAGGTCCAGAGCCTATAGGATTTTGGGAATAATCCTGGCTGTACGCGTGCTTAGGTACAATGCCTGTATTTGTAAGTATATTTATAAATGTAGATTGTGTATTTTTTAATGTAAAATTTATTGTATAGTCATCAACAGCTTCAATACTTTCTAGCATGGAAAGATCTACAACTGAGCTGCTTTTTGAGGCAGTTTCATATGTAAATACAACATCAGTGGCTGTAAGGGGAGTTCCGTCTGAAAACTTAACATCCCTGCGAAGTTTTAAAGTCCAGACAAGACCATCACTGCTTACAGAGTATTCAGTTGCCAGGTCATTAACTATATTCATGTCACTGTCACGTTTTAAAAGGGTACTTTGAAAGAGGGGAGAGCCGTATCGTCCCCAGCCTGTTGTAGGATCAAAACCTCCTTCAGGTTCACCTCCTGCAGCTATTATAAGTTCATCTTTGTTTTTATTCTCTAAGTTTTGTCCCTTAGTGTAATTTTGTTCATTGGTTGAGCAACCCAAAAGAAATAGGGCACCAAATGCAAATATGGAAAATATTAAAATTAGTTTTTTCAACATTTTTGTTACCTCCTGTTTTTAAGCAAATAGTTTTTAAATAGCCATAAAAAATAAAAACCACAAAAAGTGCCATTTAAAATAGCATCCTTTGTAGGTTGTTATGGTATTACTCAAGCTACGAACTTCTTAGTTCGTTTCTTTTTTTGAAGTTTATCACAGTTACAATATAATGTCAATATGTTTTACTCAGCAGGAAATGGTGGTTCAATAAAAAATGCGTTAATAGGGGTTGATTTGTGGGAATAATATTGAGAAATAATATCATTATAAATTTTAATGAAAACAATGATAAAAAGTAAAATTTGATTTGGCATAACTGTCTTGTTGCCACATTTATTGACAAGAGAGTATATGTAATAATATAATACAAAACATATTGGAATAGTCAAAAAATAAGGATGGTGATTGTAAAATGGCTATTGAGGTTATAAAGACAGATAAAGCTCCTGAAGCAATTGGGCCATATTCACAGGCAATTGCTATAGGCTCATTTATTTACACCTCAGGACAAATTCCCATTGACCCCCAAACGGGAGAAGTGGTTGGAAATGAAATTCAGATGCAGGTCCAGCAGGTACTTGAAAACCTTAAAAATGTTCTTGAGGCAGCTGGCAGCAGTATGAACAAGGTGGTAAAAACCACTGTTTTTATAAAGGATATGAATAGCTTTTCAAAAATAAATGAGGTGTATGCTAAGTATTTTACCCAGCCTTTTCCGGCAAGGTCATGTGTGGAAGTGTCAAAGCTTCCTAAGGATGTACTAATAGAAATTGAAGCTGTTGCAGTAAAATAGAAAAAATTTTAAAATTAAGAAGAGATGAGTATTAGAATAGGGAGGATTTTATGAGCAGTATATTTGACGAGGTTATAGATAGAAGAAATACCTATAGTCTAAAATGGGACTATAGTGAAGAAATATTTGGAAGAAGAGATATTTTGCCCATGTGGGTTGCAGATATGGATTTTAAGTCCCCAACTCCTATAAAAGAGGCGGTAATAGATAGAGCGCAGCATGGTGTATTTGGCTATACCAGAGGGTTGGAAAAGCTTTCAGATTCTTTGACTGGCTGGATGAAAAAAAGGCACGATTGGGAGATTTATGATAAGTGGCTTGTATATAGTCCTGGTGTTGTAACTTCAGTAAACACTGCAATACTTGCATACACAAATCCAGGGGATAAGGTTTTAATGCAGACACCTATATATTACCCTTTTTATTCTAGTATAAGGAACAATGAAAGGGAACTTGTGACAAATCCTCTTAAGAATAACAATGGATATTATGAAATTGATTTTAAAGATCTTGAAAGAAAGCTTTCTAGTAATGTGAAAGCTATGATTCTTTGCAGCCCCCACAATCCAATTGGAAGGGTGTGGAAGATTCATGAATTAGAAGAGGTGCTAAGGCTTTGCAAAAAATATAATGTGATTATTATTTCAGACGAAATACACTCAGATTTGGTGTTTAAAGGACATAAGCATGTTCCCATTGGGGCTTTGGATGAGAATTTTAAAAACTGTGTCACTTTAGTGTCTCCTACAAAAACTTTTAATATTGCAGGACTTTCAGTTTCTGCTGCAATAATACCAGATGAAAAGCTTAGACGTAAGTTTACTGACACTATAAATAAAAATGGTGCTGATATGCTAAACATTTTTGGTTTAGAAGGGGCGAGGGCTGCTTATACTTATTGTGAAGAGTGGCTGGAAGAATTATTGCTGTATCTTGAAGACAACCTAAATATGCTGGAGGAATATTTTAAAGATAATATCCCTCAAATAAAAGTAATAAGACCAGAGGCAACATATCTTGCATGGCTTGATTGCAATAAGCTTCCCATCCCAGCAGAAGAATTAAAGGATTTTTTTATTAATGAAGCAGGTGTAGGATTAAATGATGGCTTAACCTTTGGAAAAGAAGGCCATGGCTTTCAGAGGCTAAATTTTGCCTGCCCTAGAACTATTTTATTAGATGGACTAGAAAGAATTAAAAAGGCAGTGGAAAAGCTTTCTAACTAGGGAAGTTTTATAATTGTTAGTTCTAACGGAAAAGAATAAATTTATATGAAAAATATTAAAAAGTACAGGAGGATAAATAAGTGTTGAATATTGATTATATAGAAGGAGATTCAAAATTACTTGAGGAAGTAAGACACTTATGGATAAAGAAAAGAAAGTATCATGAAGAAAAGTCAACATATTTTTCGGATAAATTTGCACAAATTACATTTGACGGAAGAAAAGCTGAGATGTTTGAAAAGTCAGAAATTAGGGTTGTTATAGCAAAGGATGCAGAAAAAGATAAATATGTTGGATTTTGTATATCCACAATAGATGACAAAAAGCTTGGAGTAATTGAGTCTATTTTTATTGAAGAACAATACAGAAGAAACAAAATAGCTGAAAATTTAATGAATTTGTCATTAAAGTGGATGGATGAAAAAGGTGTAAAAAATAAAAGACTTAATGTTGCAGTAGGTAATGAAGAGGTTATGAATTTTTATAAAAGGTTTAATTTTCAACCATTTCTAATTGTTTTAGAACAAAAAAACAATGTGGATTCCAATTGATTTTGTTACAGTCTTAATTTTATAGTATATAATCGAGAAAATAAATAAAGAATATAAGTATGGACTTATTAAAAAATTTATCTAAAAACACTAAAAAATATTTTAAATATGCAGTAATTGGAATGGCTACAGGTATTGCTAATGGTCTTTTTGGTTCAGGGGGTGGAACATTAGCTGTACCTGCAATGATATATTTGCTAGGAAGTGACGAGCATAAAGCCCATGCAACTGCTATTTCTATTATTCTGCCACTTACAATTGTGAGTAGCTTTTTTTACATTAAAAATAATCATGTGGACTGGGCACTAACTTATAAAGTAGTGCTAGGAGGAGTTGTAGGTGGATATATAGGTGCAAAACTTCTTAATATATGTCCTGGTGGAGTACTAAGAAAGATTTTTGCAATATTTATTATAGCTGCAGCAATTAAGATGATAGTGTAGGGGACAGGCAGGAGGAAGTTTATGAAGTTATTTTTTATAGGCCTTATATCTGGAATAGTGAGCGGAATGGGGATAGGTGGTGGGGCTATACTTATACCAGCACTTATTATGTTTGTAAAAGCACCTCAGCATATAGCCCAAAGTGTCAACTTACTTTATTTTATTCCTACTGCAGTTGCAGCACTTTTTGTACATATAAAAAATAAAAGAATTGATTTCAAAATTGCTGTGCCTATTATTATATTTGGATTATTTGGGGCATATATTGGGTCACAGCTTGCAATTAACTTGTCTGGACCCACATTAAGAAAATGGTTTGGTGTTTTTTTATTGGTTATAGGAATTAATGAAATGATAAGAAAAGACAAAGCCAAGAAATAGCACCAAAACCTATAATTTTATGTATTCCCAACCCTTGTTTTTAAATTCACCTTTTCTATATGAATATGTAAATATATAATTTCCAGCACCTAATTGAAATTCGTAAGCTTGGATGTTATGTCTAGACATAAGATGAGAAATACAGTTTATATAATGATTTTCGAGTTTGCAGGCAAAATCTCTATTTTTAACAAGCTCTAGTAAATTTGTTTTGTCTGTTCTGGATTGATATAACAAAATATTATAGCTTCCAACAATACTGCTGCTAAAAAGCCCGTCAAAATTAACCCTTATATTGTTATAGCTAAAGGATGAGTATGATTTTACTAATTCCATACTAATTAGTGTAGATTTTTCTCCTAACATATCCAAAATATATTTACTAGGTACAGCAAGGTTAATATTTTGTCCCTCTACAAATCCAGCTGATGCTATGCCTATAAGTTCTCCATACATATTAAGAAGAGCACCCCCGGAACTGCCTGGTGACATTGGGGCTGTTGTTTGAATAAAATCACATTTTTTTGATTTTCTAAATCCTGATATTATACCTTCTGAAAAAGTATTCATTAATCCTAAAGGACTTCCAATGGCAACAACTTTTTGTCCTCTGACAACATCGTCACCCCTGCTTATTACTATAGCATTTGTTTTAATAGGAAGT
>JAAYTS010000055.1 GCA_012517995.1 Clostridium sp. | reverse complement strand
TGAGGGAGAAAATGAAAAATTATAAAAATGATTTAAAGCAAATGGTAGAGGAAAGAGATAAACTACTTAGACAGCAGTTTGAAACCAGGTAAAAAGTTTATATAAGCTACATAGGGGATTAATTTTATGTAAGGAGAATTTTGTATGAGTATTAATGGGGAATTTATGCAAGAAAATAAAGATGATTTCTTTTTAGAAGATGATTTTAGATTAGACAAGTTAAATGAAGAATGTGGAGTATTTGGAATTTTTAACAGGAAAGAATGTAATGCAGCCCATGCTACTTATTATGCTTTATATGCTCTTCAGCATAGAGGGCAGGAAAGCTGCGGGATTGCTGTAAATGCTGATGAAAATTTGATGTTTCATAGAGATATGGGACTTGTTCCTGAAATTTTTACAGAAAAAATACTTAACAAACTTGAGGGGAATGTTTCAATAGGTCATGTGAGATATTCTACAGAAAGAGAAAATATAAGGGAAAACTCTCAGCCTATGGTTATTAAATACAAAAACGGTAAGCTGGCTCTTGCTCACAATGGTAATCTTGTGAATTCTAATGAACTTAGGGAAAAGTTTGAGGAAGAAGGTGTTATATTTCAATCAACTATAGATTCAGAGATTATTTTAAATCTTATTTCCAGACACAGGGTTTCAAGTTCTGGAATTGAAGAGGCATTAGAAAAGACAATGCAAGAGATAAAAGGATCATATGCATTGGTTATTCTATCTCCTAGAAAACTAATCGGAGTGAGGGATCCATTAGGTATAAGACCTTTGTGTATTGGGATAACAGAAGATGGTTCACATGTGCTTTCATCTGAAACATGTGCTTTAGATGCGGTAGGAGCTAAGTTTTTAAGAGATGTAAATCCAGGTGAGATAGTGGTTATTTCAGAAGAGGGTTTAAAATCAATTCAGACAAAAGTACCCAAAGAGTCAAAACTTTGCATATTTGAACATATCTATTTTGCAAGACCTGACAGCTATATTGACGGGGCAAGTGTCTATAGAGCCAGGATAGAAGCTGGAAAAAGACTTGCCATAGAGCATCCGGCAGATGCAGACTTAGTCATTGGTGTGCCTGACTCTGGTCTTACTGCAGCACTGGGTTTTTCTCAGCAGTCTGGTATTCCTTATGGTATGGGAATTCTCAAAAACAGGTATGTGGGAAGAACTTTTATTCAGCCAGGAGAAGGTCAGAGAGAAAAATTTGTTAAAATAAAATTAAATGCTATAAGAGATGTTGTAAATGGTAAGAGACTTGTAATGGTAGATGATTCAATAGTAAGAGGAACTACCAGCAGAAGGATAGTTCAGATGTTAAAAGATGCAGGAGCGACAGAAGTTCATATTAGGGTTAGTTCTCCGCCAGTTAAATATCCTTGCTATTTTGGAATTGATATTTCCAGCAAGTCACAGCTAGTTGCTGCTAATTATTCCACTGATGCAATATGTGAAATGATAGGAGCAGATAGTTTAGGATACTTAAGTGTGGAGGGACTTTTAAAAACACCTTTAGATTCAAAATGTGGTTTTTGTGCAGCGTGCTTTGAAGGTAATTATCCTATGGAAGTACCTGAGGGGGCAAATACTTCTTCTTGTGGATGATTTTTTGAAAAAATAGTGGTAAAATATCATTTGTTGGAGGTTTTTAAAATGGCTACTTATAAAGATGCTGGTGTGGACATAGAGGCAGGTTATGAGGCAGTAAGATTAATGAGAGAAGATGTTCAAAGAACTTTTAGACCAGAAGTACTTACTGATATAGGTGGGTTTGGGGGACTTTTTGCATTAAATAAAGAAAAGTACAAAGAACCTATACTGGTATCTGGTACAGATGGAGTAGGAACAAAGCTTAAAATTGCTTTTTTAATGGATAAGCATGATACCATTGGAATTGACTGCGTTGCTATGTGTGTAAATGACATAGTGTGCAGTGGTGCAGAACCTTTGTTTTTTCTAGACTATGTTTCATTGGGAAAAAACCGTCCTGAACAAGTTGCAGAGATTGTAAAAGGCATTTCAAATGGATGTGTTGAGGCAGGTTGTGCTCTTATTGGTGGAGAGACTGCTGAAATGCCAGGGTTTTATCCAGATGGGGAATATGATTTGGCAGGTTTTGCAGTTGGTGTTGTAGATAAAGGTAAAATTATTGATGGGAAAAGTATAAAAGAAGGTGATAAATTAATAGGATTAGCTTCTTCAGGGATACACAGCAATGGGTATTCTTTGGTGAGAAAAGTTTTATCACCTACAAAAGCAAAGCTTAAAGAAAAGGTAAAATCTTTAGGTTCTACATTAGGAGAGGCTTTATTAACACCTACCAAAATATATGTTAAGACAATATTGGATTTAAAAGATAAATTTGAAATTAAAGGAATATCCCATATTACAGGGGGAGGATTTTATGAAAATCTTCCAAGAATGCTTCCGGAAGGACTGGGAATTAAGGTTTTCAAAGGTTCATGGCCAGTACTTCCAGTATTTAATTTACTTCAGGATGTGGGAATGATTGATGAAGATGATATGTTTAATACATTTAATATGGGAATAGGAATGGTTATTGCTGTAGATAATGAAATAGCAGATGGTATAGTGGAGTATTTAAACAAGGAAAAAGAGGAAGCATACATTATAGGAGAGGTAGTTAGCGGAAAGGCCGGGGTTGAGATATGCTAAAAATAGGAGTGCTGGTTTC
>JAAYTS010000054.1 GCA_012517995.1 Clostridium sp. | reverse complement strand
TTTGCAGTTTCTCCAACTTTAACAAGCACGTCTTCTAATTCAGCAACTTCAACGATTATAGCGTCGATAAGACCTTTGTCTTTAGCTAAGTTCGCATCAACTTTTTCTAAACGAACTAGTTTTTGAATTAGAGTTTCTTCTGAGTCTTTAAAGTTAGCTTTTAATGCACCGTAAGAAATACCTACTAATGAATCTCTGTTAATAGGATCATTAGAGTTAAATATAGCTGCTTCAGCTGAAGTTAATCCACCAACTTCACTTAAGCTTGTTGCTGCTGTATGATAGTTGAAATCACCATCATATCCTAGTAACTGAAGTACTAGTGAACAATAAGCTTTTCCGTTAAGAGCTTCTTTTGGAGCAAATGTTCCATCAGGATATCCTTTTATATATCCTTTTTCAGTAGCGTATGCAACTTGCTTCTTAGCCCAGTTTGCAACTGTTGCGCCATCTTTAAAATCTGCAAGTTTTGCATCAGCATCTTCCTCTGACATTTCAAGTGCTTCGTCTTCTTGAGCAAAAATTCTTAGAAGCATAACAGCACCTGTTTCTCTGCTAAGCAATTCGCCTAGATTAGGAACATACTCTGTCTCTGATTCACCTAAAAACAACCCTAAGTCATACATATCTTTTGCTTCCTCTTCGTATTTGAATGAAGAATCCGCAAATGCAGGCACCATAAGTGTTGATATCATTGCGATTGCAACAAATAATGCCACTAATTTTTTGAGATTTCTCATACTCTCAAATCCTCCTTGTAAGTTTTTTTGGGATGTAGGCTTTAGATATAAAAGTCAGGCTATGCCTTCTCCCTTTGTGTCCTAACCTGACCTATCCTGCATTTTCTTCAAGACGGGCACACATACCTATCTCGAATTCAAAACTAATTATATCATCGGCTTTTTTGAGAGTCAACATGTAGATTTTAAGTGTAAAGAAATTGTAATAGAATTGAAACAAACTACTGTATAAAAAACAAAACTAAAAGCCGGCATGTCGCCGGCCTTAGTTTCTGCTAGATTAGATTACTTTTTAGCTATATTTCTTTCTGCAATTTCTATTGCCTTTTTCACAATGTTTCCGCAGTCTCTAGAGGTTACTGATCCCCATCCTTCAGATGCAACTGTGTCGTAGACTCCAAGTTCCTTTGCAATCTCTGTTTTTAATTCCTCAGACATCATTTTTCGCCTACTCACTTTTTTTGCCTCCTTTTTATTCTTCCTTCAATAAAGGATAATAAACTTTTGTCTAAAAGATTTGCGGACAACTTTGTGTTTTACATTTTAAAAGGTTTTGATGGTTTTGATATTTCACATAATGCCTCTGCTGCTTCCATATCAAACCTCATATCTGATGCAACGTCACCTAGTGAAAGCATACCTATAATCTGATTATCTTCAACAACAGGAAGTCTTCTTATCTGCTCTTGAGCCATCAAGCTTGTTGCATCGTCAATATCCATATCTGGTGTTACAGTCATAACCTGTGATGTCATTATATCCTGTACTTTTGTATCGTGGGGTGTTTTACCATGTGCTACATTTCTTACAACTATATCCCTGTCAGTTACTATTCCCACAACGCCAGTATGGTCGCATACAGGAATAGAACCAACATTATGCTTTTGCATCAGCTGTGCTGCTTCTACAACATTTTTTGCTGGGTCAACATATGCAACACTTTTGGTCATTTTATCTCTAACCTTCAAATTAATCCTCCCCTTATATCAGATTCAATGATATTTTCCCCGACAGAATTAAATTTAATCGGTGTAAAATATTCCTGACTAAAAAACGTATATTCTATTTATATTAATTATTTAAAATGTTATAATTAGATATGTGAAGGGATGATATTTGTGTTTAAACTAAATAAATCCAAAATTATTTTAATTCTGCTATTTTTATTCCTTATTATTATTACCAACTTTAATTTTTTATATAATCATTTTGTCTATCTTATATATGACAAAAGCAGCCTTAGAATTCATTCGCATTTTTTGAATTGTCAAATTAATGCTGTGGCAAGTGATCCATCAAATAAAGTGTATATAAAGTCTGTAGTCAAAAATTCCAATGGAAAAATTATGCCTGGTGCCAAAATTGAAATTACAATTGAAGAAGGCTTAGGTGAAATTCTTCCTGCAAGCAAGACAACAGATGAATATGGTGAACTGCTTTTTGTTTATACACCTCCTGAAAGCCACAAAATAGGCGAAAAAAAACCTTTAGATGTAGTTATTAAATCTAAAATAAAAGGTACAGATATATATTCAACCATTTCCTTTAAGCTTATTCCTGTACCTGTGGTTTTTGTTCATGGGTATCAAGAAAGTTCAATAATATTTGACAACATGAATGAATTTTTGGTATCTAAAGGTTATAACACCCTTTCCATTGATTTTGATTCTACCAAAGGTGTTGTTTTTGCTTCTAATGAGTTAAAAGATTTTTTAAAATACAAAAAACTAGAATTTCTAAAAAGTGGCATATTAGCAAATAAGTTTACCCTCATTTCCCACAGCTTAGGAGGGCTTGTTTCTAGATATTACACATCTAGTGAAGACTATATAGAAAATGAAAATGTGTATAAAATGATTTTTTTGTCAGTGCCTCACAGAGGTTCACATATTGCATCCATTGGAAAAAACTATTTTGATGACCAGTCTATAAAAGATTTGGTTCCAGATAACAAATTGTTTTCCACAACATTTTACAATATGATAAATGAAGGTCTCAATCCCTCAATACAAATTGGAAATATTTACAGTCAGTATGATGAGGTTGTTACTTTAGAAAGCGCCAGCCTTGATGAATGGAATATAAAAACTGAAATTTTCAGTGTTGGGGAAAATAAATTTACCATGGATAACCTTCTTGATGGAAGTATTTTAGAAGCACCCAATCACAAGGGCATTTTAAGCAACAAAAAAGTTTTTGAAAGAATCCACCAAATGTTAAATGAAAAATTAGATTATCCTGTTGACAAAAAGAAAGAGTTATTAAGGCCATTTAGCATTAAAATGCCTATAAATAATGTGGAAAACTAATTAACAACATTAAAATATCCACAAAACTGTGGATATCTTTAAAATTATAAACATCCCCAAAGTCGCTTAAATAAAGGGTTTTAAATTTTCCACAAATGAATATGTGAATAACATCGAATATTTGTGGATAGTTTTACGTTTTATCCACAAGTCGTCATTACATCTTTACTTAAATTTTTTATTTGCTAGTAAATCCGAAATTTTAACTGATCCTTTCTATTACTAGATAGTCATTTGAATTTCATACTTATATCAAAGGCACTTACTGAATGTGTTAACGAACCAACTGAAATTATATCAACTCCAGTTTTCGCTATCTCAACTATGGAATCTAAATTTACATTTCCAGAAGCTTCACTAATAGCACTTCCATTAATTATTTTAACAGCTTTTCTCACTTTGTCAACCCCCATATTATCAAGCATAATTATATCTGCTCCTGCCTCAAGTGCCTCTTCTACCTGCTCTAGCGTCTCTGTTTCAACTTCAATTTTAATTGTATGGGGTATTTTTTTTCTAATTTTTTTTACTGCTTCTTTTATACCACCTGCTGCTTTAATATGATTATCTTTTATCATTACACCATCTGATAGTGAAAAACGATGGTTATATCCTCCTCCTACCTTCACAGCATATTTTTCTAATGCTCTTAGTCCTAAAGTGGTTTTTCTTGTATCAACAACTTTTGAGTTTGTGTCTTTTATCTTTTCACATAATTCCCTTGTTTTTGTGGCAATTCCACTAAGGCGTTGAAGCAAATTTAAAGCTGTTCTTTCTCCTTTTAGTAAAGCCCTTGTATTTCCCTTTATCTGTGCTATCACATCACCAGACTTTACTCTATGTCCATCTTCTATCCTTTTCTCAAAAACTACATTTTTGTCCACAATTTCAAAAACCCTTTTTGCAATATCAATACCAGCAATTACACCTGTATCTTTTGCAATTAATAGTGCTTCTGATTGTGAAGTATCATCAATTAAGTT
>JAAYTS010000053.1 GCA_012517995.1 Clostridium sp. | reverse complement strand
ATTATTATATTATAATCTAATAATTATTATAACATGAATTCTGAGTTTTTTTCTTGTCTATTCTTCGGATATCTCCTAATTATTTACTTGTCTTGCCAACTATAATTATACTCTAAGGCATATCTGTTTTTTCAATTAGGAACAAAATTTAAACCTTTTGTCCCATAAACAAACATGAAATTTTTGCCGATATGATTTTTAGTACGGGTTTTATGTAAATTTTAATATATAAATCTTTAACATATATAATTTTACCAGGGAGGATGTTAAAATGAATAAGCGTAAAACCATAGGATTCATGATTGACGAGATACGTGGATCTTATCAGGCACCTATTTGGCTAAATTTAAAAAACAAAGCCGCCAAAATGAATTGTAACTTAATTGCCTTTGAGGGAAAAAGATTAGGACGCGACACTTTATTTTCTTTAGAAAAACAACATAATTTCATATATAAATTAATGAATGAGTCTACCCTTGATGGACTTATTATTCTTTCAGGACCACAAGTGAATTATATTGGCATAAACAGATTCATAGATTATTGCAACCAATATATTAACATTCCTATAGTTTCTATAGGAATTGACATACCAAAGGCTCTAAACCTCTTGATAGACGGCAAAACTGGTATTAGAAATCTTATTACCCACTTGATACAAGATCATGGATACAAAAAAATTGGTTTTTTAAAAGGGCCTGAAACCAATCGGGAAGCAAATGGACGTTTTCAAACATATTTAACTGTTCTTGAGGAAAACGGTATTCACGCTGATGAAACTTTAATTTTTAATGGTGATTTTGAATACGAATCTGGCTACAAAGTTGCAGATTATATTCTTGTAAACAAGATAGATTTAGATGTATTGGTATGTGCAAATGACAATATGGCTGCTGGCGTTATAAATTCTTTAAAAAATCTTAAACTAAGCCATGAAGATAGTTTTTACGTTACAGGCTTTGATGATTCCCCTATTCTTAAAAAAAACAACTATTCTTTAACCACAGTCAGACAGCCTTTTGATGAAATAATAGAAAGTGCTTTAAATTATATAATTAACGAGGATGAAATCCCAGAAAAAACCATTCATTTTCCTGCACAAATGGTACTTAGAAAATCTTGCGGCTGTTCTTGTAATTCTCCTTTTCAAGATGATTTATCAATTAATCCCACAGAAAATATAAATATGGAATATAAAATTTACGAATTGCTGCAAACCAATACCACAGATGAATTATTTGAAAAAGTCTCTAACCTGTTAGAGCTATTTGAAATACAAAGTTGTTATATTGTAAAATACTGCGATGGTCCTATTATAAATGATAATGAACAGGCTGATATCCCTACAAATTCTGAATTGATTTATGCATATGATAATAAAAAGAGCCTGGAAATAACCGATGATATAAAATATTTTAATACTGTAAATATACTGCCTGAAAAATTTATAAACAATTGTCCTTTATACTGCTATCTTGTACAGCCATTATTTTTTAATAAAGAACATTATGGATACATAGTATTTCATGTTGTTAACAATGACGTGGCAAGCTACGATTTATTGAGAGGAAATATTATAAATACCCTAAGAATTGCTTATTTAATACAGGAAAATAACGAAAAACAAGCAAAACTAATCCGAAGTGAAAAACTAGCAGTGCTAGGGGAAATTTCCCGGGGCCTTGTGAACATAGTAAAAAATCCTGCAAATAAAATTGCTGAAGACTTTACTGCCATACATGAATTATTAAATAATCTTAAAATTAAAAACTCTTTTTCTAAAGATTGTCTTGAAGTTCTTAAATCTATTCAAAAAATATTAGACTCTGGCAAAAAATCAAGTGAAAGTATTGTATCTACTTCTAATTCATTTAGAAGGCAAACTCTTCATATGATAATGGATTCTGTTCAAGTATTTAAAATGAGTGATATAGTAAATGAACTTTCATATCTAGAAAACACAAACCACTGTCAATTTATTGTCTCAAATGATTTTGAAGACCATTTAAAAACTGACTATAATAAACTTAATTTTGTTGTTTCAAGTATTGTTCAAAATTCAATTTATGCTTACAATGACATAAGTGGCAAAATAGAATTGTCCATTACTTCAAATAATGATGATTTATTGATAAATATAGAGGATTATGCTGATGGCATTCCTGAAAAAATTAAAAATCAAATTTTTAAAAAGTGTTTTATAGAAGGAGAAAATAAAAATGGCATTGGAATAGGTCTATTTGTGTCTAATATTTTTGTAAAAGATTATTTTCATGGCAGTATAAGCTTTGAAACTCAGCATGGTAAAGGGACAACTTTTAAAATCAAAATTCCCCTTAAGACAATAAGAGAACAATAAAACAAAAGGGAGTGTAAATAATTTTGTGGGTTTAGATTTTATGTAAATCCTTCTCAGCAAGAAACATTAATTAATTTTAGTTTACAGAATATATAACTGCATTTTGTTTTTCATTATAGAGTTTTGCCAATTATTAAAGTTTTAT
>JAAYTS010000005.1 GCA_012517995.1 Clostridium sp. | reverse complement strand
CCAAATAAAAGCAGACCGCCTATTGTTGGGCTGTAACCGCCACCTTCGATTTTTTGACCTATTATCCCTAAAGACTCCATCAAAATTTCGCTGGGTTTATCACCTACAAATCCTAATTTTTCAAAATAACTCTTTACAATTTTCTCATCAATTTCATCTAAACTCACATTTTTTAGTACAACCGTCTCATATGTCATTAAACCATTTTCCTGAAATAAATTAGCTATTTCATTTCGTCTTGCTGTATCTGTTGTAGAGCCTCTTCTTATATAAAAAGCTCCATTATGAATCATTTGATGAGGTCTGTGATGACTTCTGTAAACTGTAAGTACTCCTAATGTCTTTCCCTCTAGCTCAACAAAATCTACGGAAACAGCTACAGGTGGGTCACACCTGTTATATATAACCTGCTGAATCCTTTCTTCTTTATAGTCTTTAGGATTAATGCCTAAAACTTTTTTGGTCTTATCTTCAACGCCAAAAATGATATATCCCCTTCCACCCCTGGAATTAGCCATGGCAATAACATCTTTAACAAATTCTTTTTTTTCCCCATAGGTTTCTAAGTTAATCTTTGCTTTAAAATCCAGCTTTGGCCCTTCTTCCCTTTTTAAAAGTGCCATAAGTTTACAAGTATCCAATGCTAAACCTCCAGAAGAGTTTTACCGTCTTTTCTTTAATTCATTGTATATATCATCAAGTTTTACCCCTCTTTCAACCATTAATACAAAGAGGTGATAAAAAAGATCTGAAATTTCATAAACAATTTCACCTTTATCTTTATTTTTTGCAGCAATAATAACTTCTGCTGCTTCTTCTCCCACTTTTTTTAATATTTTATCAAGACCTTTTTCAAATAAATAGTTTGTATAAGATCCCTCTTTAGGGTTTATAGTTCTGTCAACTATTACATCATATACTTCTTTTAAAACTTTAGCTCCATCATACACTTCTTTTTCATCAAATACTTTTTCCTGTGTTTCTTTTAAACCTTCTTTTTCACTAATTTCTCTGTAAAAACAAGAATAATGACCTGTATGACATGCACCTTCAACCTGCTCAACTTTTATTAAAAGTGCATCATTATCACAATCTATTTTTATTGATTTAATATACTGATAATGACCAGAAGTTTCACCTTTTTGCCATAGTTTATTTCTACTTCTGCTAAAATAATGAGCCTTGCCTGTTTCTAAAGACTTCTCTAAAGCCTCTTTATTCATATATGCCATCATAAGCACTTCATTGGTATTATAATCCTGGGCTATAACAGGTATTAATCCTTTATCGTCAAATTTTATATTTTTAACTATTTCACTCATCTTCATTCATCCTTACCTCTATTCCTTTTTCCTTTAAATATTTTTTCAATTCCATTATTTCAACTTCTCTAAAATGGAATAGTGATGCTGCAAGTACTGCATCTGCTCTACCCTCTGCTATTGCATCATAAAAATGCTCCATTTCTCCCGCACCACCTGAAGCAATAACAGGAAGCCTCACTGTTTGAGTCACCAGTTTCATAAGTTCAATATCGTACCCATTTTTAGTCCCGTCACAATCCATACTTGTAAGCAGGATTTCTCCAGCTCCCTGACTTTCAATTTGTGCTGCCCACTGTACAATGTCCAGCCCTGTATTTACTTTTCCACCATCTTTGTAAACATCCCAGCCTGAACCATCTTCACGCTTTTTTGCATCAACAGCTACAATAACACACTGACTTCCAAAACGTGAAGCACATTCTGTAATAAGTTGAGGATTTTCTATGGCAGCAGAATTAATTGAAATTTTATCAGCACCAGCCTTCAAAAGATCCCTAACATCCTCTACTTTCCTTATTCCTCCTCCAACAATAAAAGGAATAGTTACCTTTTCAGCGACCTTTTCAACAACGTCAAGCATTATTTCCCTTCCCTCAGACGTGGCTGATATATCCAAAAGAACAAGTTCGTCAGCTCCTGCTTCATTGTAATAAGCTGCAATTTCTACAGGATCCCCCGCATCTTTTAAATTCTCAAAATTTACTCCTTTAACAACTCTTCCTTCATGCACGTCTAAACAAGGAATTATTCTTTTTATAAACATTTCTTGTGTCTCAAACATTTCTTTAACCCTCCTTACACTATAAACCTATTCCTTATCTAAAAACCTATGCCTTGCCTATTTCTATGGCTTCTTTTAAGTCTACATTGCCTGTATACAGTGCTTTTCCAACAATAACACCTGAAACGCCTGTTTCTTTTAAATCCTTTATATCCTGAAGGCTGCTTACCCCACCAGAAGCTATGATTTCTGCATCCACTGACTGAGCCATCTCCCGCATAGCAGCTAAATTTGGACCTATTAGCATGCCATCCCGTGAGATGTCGGTATATATTATTGTTTTTGCACCTAGTTCTACCATTTTGTTAGCAAAATCTATGGCTGTAAATTCACTTGTTTTTTCCCATCCGTCAATTGCTACCTTTCCATCCTTTGCATCTATTCCAATTACTATGCTTTCTTTAAAAGCCTCCACTGCCTGCTTAACCAAATCAGGATTTTTAACTGCAGAAGTTCCAAGTATTACTCTTTTAATTCCCTTTGAAATAAGCTTTTCAATTACTTCTATGGACCTTATTCCTCCTCCTAATTGAACTGGTATCTTAAGTTTTGCAGCTATTTCACTTGTAATGGAAATATTTTGAGTTTCCCCAGTTCTGGCACCATCTAAATCCACCACATGAAGGTATTCAGCTCCAAGACTTTCCCATTTTAAAGCCATTTGTAAAGGTTCTTCAGAATAGACGGTAACTTTGTCAAACTCCCCCTGAACAAGCCTTACACATCTTCCGTCTTTAATATCTACTGCCGGATAAATAATCATAATTTAATACCTCCCACAATTCAAAAACATTGCTGCATTAATTGTTATTTTAACCAAGTGTTCCTTTGGTTGACATAATCCCTTTGATTCTCTCATCTATCTTTGTTGCTTCATCAAGAGCCCTTCCAAAAGCCTTAAAAACAGCCTCTGCTATATGGTGTGAATTGCTGCCATGGAGTAATTTTATATGAAGTGTCATACCTGCATTATGAGATACTGCTCTAAAAAACTCTTCAAAAAGCTCAGTTTCCATAGTACCTGTCATTTCACAGGTAAAATTAACATCAAATACTAAAAACGGTCTGCCGCTTAAATCAAGGGATACCAAAACCAAAGATTCGTCCATGGGGACATAGGATGTTCCATACCTTTTTATAGACTTTTTGTCCCCTAATGCCTCTTTTATCAGCTGTCCAAGTACAATTCCAACATCTTCAACAGTGTGATGGGCGTCCACCTCTAAATCCCCTTTTGCTTCCACCGTCAAATCCATAAGCCCGTGCCTTGCAAAGAGATTTAGCATATGGTCAAAAAAACCTATCCCTGTACTGATACTGCTTTTTCCCTCACCATCTATATTAAGTTCCATACTGATATCTGTTTCGTAAGTCTTTCTTTTAAGACTTGCTTTTCTTATCATCCCTTACCTCCATGTATTATTTTAATAAACCCATATTATTATAACAGATAAAAGGATATTAATTCTACTAATTTGCATAAAAAAATCTTTTAAAAGTAAAAACAAAGCCGTTTAGATTGGGCTAAACGACCTTATTTTTAAACTATTTTAAACACTCTGCTAATTCTTTTAATAAAATGTCATTTTGTTCTTTGCTTCCCACACTTATTCTGACACAATTCCCTAAAATGGGAGCATTTCCAAAACTTCTAATTAAAATACCTTTGGCTTCTAATTTTTTATGTACCAAAGAGGCATCTGGCACTTCAAAACATATAAAGTTAGCCTGTGAAGGATAAACATGAATTTTATCTATTTTTTTTAGTTCTCTAATTAAATACTCTCTTTGTTCAATTAAGTATTCTACCTGCTTATCTATAATTTCTCTCTCTTTAAAAGTCAGCATTGCAATATATTGGGACAGGGAACTTATATTATATGGCGGTTTAACCTTGCTTATCTCTTCAGCCATTTCAACACCGCTTAAAGAATACCCGCATCTTATTCCGGCAAGTCCATATGCCTTTGAAAAGGTGCGAAGTATAATTATATTGTCATACTTTGATATTAAGTCTACAGATGCCTCTTTTGAAAACTCTGCATAGGCTTCATCTACAACTATAACTGTGTTTGGACATTCCTTTGCAATTTTTTCAATACCTGCTTTAGGAATAGAACCACCTGTTGGATTGTTTGGAGTACATAAAAATACTACTTTGGCATTTTCCTTCTTGGCTGTTTCAATAAACAGGTCAATATCATACTCAAAATCCTGCTCTCTTTCTAAATGAACTTCAACAGGAATTCCCCCGCCTATAATTGTATTTATTTTGTACATGCCAAAACTTGGCACAGGGCATATTACTTTGTCTCCTTTTTCAATAAAAACATTTATTATAACTTGTATCAACTGGTCTGAGCCAGTACCCACCACTATATTTTCATAATCAACTTTCCAATAAGACGCCAGTATCTTTCTAAGTTCAATAGATTCTGTATCTGGATACAAATTAAGTTCCGGCCCTTTTAAGAAAAAATCCACAACTTTTTTTCTGATTTTTTCTGGTAAGTCAAATGGACTTTCATTTGCATCCAGTTTTATTTTATACGGAATTTGATTTGTCTTGTATGGATCAAATTCTCTAATGTCTTTTCTTACTAAATTCTTAATCATAAAAATCCCCCATTATTTACTCTTCAAATCTAACCCTTACTGCATCAGCATGAGCTTTAAGGCCTTCTGATTCTGCAAATAAAACAACATTGTCTTTTACTTTTTCTAATGCTTTTTTAGTGTATGAAATAATACTGCTTTTTTTCATAAAATCATCCACATTTAAAGGTGAAAAGAACCTTGCTGTCCCACTTGTAGGAAGAACATGATTAGGTCCTGCAATATAGTCTCCTAAAGATTCTGTAGAATAATTTCCTAAAAATATTGCCCCTGCATTTTTTACACTTCCTAAAAATGAAAATGGCTCTTCTATGCAAAGTTCTAGATGTTCAGGAGCAATTCTATTTACAACCTTTGCAGCAGAATCTAAATTGTCAACAATAATTATTGCACCATAGCTTTCTAAAGACTTTAAAATTATCTCTTTTCTTGGTTGCCTGTTTGCCTGTTTTTCAACTTCTACTTTTACACTTTTGGCAATTTCCTCTGAAGTTGTCACTAACACAGAGGAGGCAAGCTCATCATGTTCTGCCTGTGATAACAAATCTGCCGCCACAAATGCCGGCTTTGCAGTATCATCGGCCACAACCATAATTTCACTTGGACCTGCAATCATGTCTATATCACAATATCCATATACTATTCTCTTTGCTGTCGCAACGTATATATTCCCAGGCCCAACTATTTTATCAACTTTTGGTATGCTCTCTGTTCCAAAAGCCATAGCAGCAACCCCCTGGGCTCCACCAACTTTATATATTTCATCCACACCAGCTTCACGTGCAGTAACCAATATAACAGGATTGACTTTACCATCTTTTCCTGGTGGTGTTGACATGATAATTTTCCCCACCCCTGCAACTTTAGCTGGCATTGCACACATTAAAACAGAGGACGGGTATGCAGCTGTTCCACCTGGCACATATATCCCCATAACCTCTATTGGTCTTATTAACTGTCCTAAAATCACACCATCTTCTTCTGTAGAAAACCAGGAGTTCTCCTTTTGCTTTTGGTGAAATTTTTCAATATTTTCTTTTGATTTTCTTATAGCTTCTAAAAGCTTTTGGTCAACTTCTCTATAGGCTTCTTCTATTTCTTCCGATGTTACCTTTAGCTCACCTTCTTTGAGCAAAACCTTGTCAAACATCTCAGTGTACTTAATAACAGCACTATCCCCTTCTTTTTTTACATTTCCAACTATATCTTCAACACGCCTTAACACGTCACCATATTCTATCTGACTTCTTGATGCAAGTTTTTCAAATATGTCACTATCCTTGCCTTCTCGTAAATCTATTATTTTTATCAAAAAAATCACCTCTTTTCCAGCTCTTTTCTTAGACCATCAATTATTTTGTTTATACGCTCACTTTCCATTTTCATACTGACTCTGTTAACAATTAGTCTTGCACTTATGTCTGCAATTTCATCAAGAACTACCAAACCATTTTCTTTTAGTGTCCTGCCGCTTTCCACTAAGTCTACAATCACTTCCGAAAGTCCCACTAAAGGTGCCAGTTCTACCGAGCCATTAAGTTTTATCACTTCTATAGTTTCTCTTCTTTTGTGCTCAAAGTATTCTCTTGCAATTTTAGGGTACTTGGTTGCAACTCTTTTATTGGTGAGCTGGTCAAGCTTGCCGCAGTATTCTTTAGGTCCTGCCACAACCATTCTGCAAGCTGCAAAACCAAGATTTAAAACTTCATATAAATGCCGTCCTTCCTCTAGAAGGGTATCCTTTCCCACAATCCCCAAATCTGCAGCGCCATATTCCACATAAGTGGGAACATCGCTAGGCTTTGCAAGAAAAAACTTTATTTTATTTTTTTCATCTTCTAAAATAAGTTTTCTAGATGAATCTTTAAGTTCTGAGCAATCCATACCTATTGCTTCAAATAATTCCACTGACAACTCTGTAAGTCGCCCTTTTGAAAGAGCTATTGTCAAATACCTCATAAGCTACCTCCTGACTTATGCACACTTGTTACATTAAAAACAATTTTTTATGATTCCAAAAGTTCCTTTACCGTCACCTTTTTAACTTCCTCTTTTTCTAGATTGTGTACCTCTATATTTTCCTCATCTAAAACGTACAGTATGCCTCCTATCCCTTTGTTTTTTGCATACTTTTTAATGTCTTCAAGACTTCTTCCTGTAATATCCACTTCAATATTCAACCCTTGCTTTCTCAATGCATCACAAATACTAAAGGCATTTTTTCTTCCCTTTAGCTGATAACAAATCAAACTGTCTGTTTTTAGCTCTTCTCTTTTTATTTTTTGCCTGTCTAAAGCCATCATTATCATATTTATTCCAAGTGAAAAACCTGTGGCAGGTGCTCCTTTTCCAAATTTCTCTACAAGGCCGTCATACCTTCCGCCGCTTAATATTGGAAAACCTATACCATAAGTAAATCCTCTAAAAATTATGCCTGTATAGTAATTTACACTTTGAACCATTCCAAGGTCTATTGAAACATATTTAGAAAGTCCGTAATCTTCAAGTATTTCGATGATTCTTCTAAGGTTTTCAAGAGCATCCATGCATCTTTCATTGATTGAATACTTTTCAACCTTTTCAATTACATCTACAGAACCAAATAATTTAGGCAAACTTAAAATAATTTCTTTTAAATGTTCTTTTATGTTGTGTTTTTTAACCAATTCTTCAACGGCTAAAAAGTCCTTCCTGTCAATAAGTACTCTCATCTGTTCAACTTCTTCAGCTGGCAAATCTGCTTCATCCATTAAGCCTTTAAAAAACTCTACCTGCCCTATGTCTATCTGAAAGTTCTCAAGTCCTGAAGCTTTGACAGAATCAATTGCAGCAGCTATTACTTCTGCATCTGCCTCTGGAGAATTAACACCTATTATCTCTATACCTGCCTGGGTAAATTCCTTTTGCTTTCCTCCACCAACTTCATTGTATTTAAATGTATTTCCTATATAAGAAAATTTCAATGGGTAGTTGACATCCTTATATTTTGTTGCAGCCACCCTTGCTATTGGTATAGTTATATCCGGTCTTAAAACCAATATACGTCCTTCCTTGTCAAAAAACTTAAACATGGTTTCCTGGGGTGTTATTTCATCCTCTGAAGAAAAAACATCATAAAACTCTACTATAGGTGTCTCAATCTCGTAATATCCATAGCTTCTAAACACTTCTCTTATTTTATTTTCTAAATTTTTTTTATGGTAGCAATCACTTGCTAGTATATCCTGAACTCCTTCAGGAGTATAAATTCTCCACTTTGCCAAATTAGCACCTCCTCTTTATCGCTTTACCACGTTAAATTGGTAAATTAAATTTTATTATAAAACAACTTTTCTCCTATGTCAAGGAAAAAATTTGCGGGAAGTTTTATTAACTAAAGAGCTGGTGAATTTACTTTTTTACACAAATAGTGAGGGAAGCTTATATAAACCAAACTTCCCTCACTATGCTAAATAATTTACTTATAAAACTTATATTAAATCGTCAACATTCTTTATGTTAACCACATCTGTTCTTGTCCAAATTATCTCACTTTCAGGCTTTTTATTTGTAACTAGATAATTATAAAGATATACAATAGGATCATGTCCCTGTCCAAAAGGATCCTGACCAATGGCAGCGTATATTATACCCTCTTTTATTAATTCAAAAATTTCTTTATTAAAATCAAAACATATAATCTTTACTTTTCCAACCAGGTTTAGTTCCTTTACAGCTTTTGCTGCCCCTTTTACTCCCACTCCAGTAACAAATATACCCCTAATATCTGAACGTCTATTTAACAAGTCTTTTACTAAATCACATACCTTCTCGTTATCGTGACCACCTCTAATATCTTCAACTATTTTTATTTCTCTCTTCTTTTTTAAACGTTCTAATATTTTTTGCCTTCGGGTCACATAAACAGATATTTCAGCTCCACTTATCATTGCTACTTTACCTTTTCCATCTAAAGCTTTTTCCATAAAATCAGCAGCCAAATATCCTGCTTCACTTATATTGGGACCAAAATAAGCCATTCTCTTTGATTCTACAGGTAAATCACAGTTAAAAGTCATTACAGGTATATTTTTTTGTGATGCCTTTTCTATTAATGGCACAGCCTCATCACTAAAACCAGGAAGTATAATTCCATCTACATCTTCTTCTAAGATTTTCCCAAAGGTGTCAATAATGTTTTCCCAGGTCATTTCACTAAATCCCAAATACTCTACATGTGCATTTTTCACAGCTAATTCCTTTTTAGCATACATTACCCCCTGCCTTACCCCAAACCAAAATTCATGGTCTAGCGGGCTTAAGAAAACAATCCTAAGGCTTTTTTCACTCACTTTTTCTACTGGAGTTACAGAAGTTTTAAAACGCCTAACCAATTTTTCAATTTCATATAGCATATCCTTTAATGTTAAAATATTTTTGCTAACTATTTCTGTGTTGCTAACCTCTTGTTCTGTTACTGCTGCAACTTCTGTACTTGCTGAAGAAATATTATTAGATACATTTAAAAAATATTGACTCTTTTCTTTTACTTCATGAGTGCTATTTGATATAATACCTGACTCAGAATACACTTTATTTATATCTTCACTTAATACGTCTGTGCTGTTTTTAATTGTATAAAATGATTCTTTAACTTTAGAAAATAAATCCTTACTTAAATTATAGTTTTCAATACAATTTGCAATACTGTTTTTAACATTTTCACTGCTAGAAGAAACAGTGTTTAAAAGTACATTAATTTTTTTAATACTTTTGCTTGTTTCGTCTGAAAGCTTATTCATTTCTGTTGCAACAACAGAAAATCCTATGCCGCTCTCCCCTGCTCTTGCCGACTCAATGGATGCATTTAATGCAAGCATTTTTAATTGTTCTGCTATTTCAGTTATTAATTCACCTAAATTATAGATTTTCTCCAATTCACCATTTAATTGGTCGATAGACCATGAAGTGCTGCTAAGATCATTTGTAATAACATTCATTTGATGATGATATTCATCTAAGTTTTGATTACCTTGGGTGGTGGAAGCCAACACTTCTTTTACAATATTTTCTATATTAGCCAGACTATTTTCAATTGAGTTTACTCTTTCGTCAACATTGGAAATGCTATCTAATGTCTCTTTTGCATTTTTTAATTGTTGGTGGGATTTTTCTGCCAAATCTCCCATACTAGCAGCAATTTGTTCATTTCCCTTAAGACTGTTATCAATACTCTTTGTTACCTCATCCACTGCATCAGAAATTATTACTATATTAGTTTTAGTCAGTTCTGTAAAAGTCAATAAATTGGTCTTCATATCGTTAAAGGCTATACATAAAGTTTCAAGCCCCTTTGCTTTATCTAATATTATATCGCTTATATTTAGCTGCCCTTTTGCCATTAAATAAGCATTATAATTTATTAAATCTACTCCTTTAAAAAATCTTAGTGAAAAATAAAAAAGATAACCCGCCATAAATAAAGAAAATATATATAAAATACTTTGAAGGGTTCTGTGTTTTTCTGGGTTATCTGATAAAATATCCATTAACAATATACTTAATAAAATGGCAATAATACAGCCTAGAAGTAAAACAACTATTGTTTTTGTTTTGTTGATATTTTCTGTTTTGTCATTTTTCCCTTTTAACATTATCAAAACACACCACCTGTCAGTATATTTAAACTTCAAATTTATCCTCAAATGTTAGTTAATTGTAATAGTAAGTTGGTTTACGACTTATAATCTCTATATTATCATCGGCAGATTTATCAAAAAACTTATGGGAAAAATCAAAGAAAAACTATTTAATTTTAACTAAATTAGCAAATGAAGCCATTAATCTTTTCATTCCCACTCCTTTAAAATGTATTTCTAATTTATAATCATCTTTTTCTCTTTCAACAGATGTTATAATTCCAAAACCAAATTTTTTATGCTCCACTTGATCCCCTTTATTAAATTCTAAGGTGGTTTTTTTATCATCCTGGTTTGTATTTTGAGGTTTAAAGCTAATAGTAGGATTAAATGCATTTATATAAGTCTTTTTATTAACTACAGACTTTTTTTCCGGTTCCTTAGACTCTCCAGTATTAATATATTTGTCTGGAATTTCATCTAAAAACCTGGAGACTCTGTTGTAAGTGGTATTTCCAAATAGAGTTCTGGTAAAAGCATGGGTCATATAAAGTTTTTCTCTTGCCCTGGTAATTCCCACATAACAAAGTCTTCTCTCTTCTTCAAGTTCATTTTCATCCATCATGGATCTGTATCCAGGGAAAACACCTTCTTCTAATCCTGGCATAAACACTACAGGAAATTCAAGACCTTTTGCACTGTGCAACGTCATCAAAACAACATAGTCGCTTTCTTCGTCCATTTCATCTATATCAGTAACTAATGATATATGTTCCAAAAATTGCTCTAATCCCTTTTCTTCATTTTCAAATTCTACAGCATTTTCAAATTCTAAAGCAACAGATAAAAGCTCCTTTATATTCTCTATTCTACCTTGTGATTCTATTGTGTCTTCTTCCTCATATTTTTTTACTATTCCTGTTCTTTCAATAACTTCATCAATTATCTCAGACGCTGTCATTGTATTTTTTAGAGTTCTCAGCATATTTATCATTGAAACAAAATTTTCCAGCTTTGATGCTGCTCTTGACAAATCAGGTATGTTTGAAGCATTAGAAATAATAGAAAATATACTAACTCCTGACCCATTGGCATGTTTTTCTGCCGTGTCTAATGTGGTGTTTCCAATACCTCTTTTAGGTTCATTTATTATTCTTTTTAAACTTATATTGTCTGACGGGTTTTGAATAACTCTTAAGTATGCTATAATGTCTTTTATTTCTTTTCTGTCATAAAACTTTAATCCACCAAATATTTTATAAGCTATGCCTTCTTTCATAAACATTTCTTCTATAACACGGGACATGGCATTTATTCTGTACAGCACAGCAAAATCTCTAAGTTTAATATTTTCCTTTTCCCTTAACCTTTTTATTTCATTTGCAATAAAATAAGCTTCTTCGTGTTCATTGTTGCACTCTAATACCTTTATACAGTCTCCTTGTTCATTATCAGTCCAAAGTTTTTTACTCTTTCTTCCGTGATTATTCTTAATTACGCTGTTTGCAGCGCCAAGTATTGTTTTTGTGGAGCGGTAATTTTGCTCAAGTTTAATTACTTTTGCATCTTTAAACTCTTTTTCAAAATCCAATATATTTCTAATGTTGGCACCTCTCCAGCCATATATTGACTGATCGTCATCTCCTACCACACATAAATTTCCGTGTCTTTTTGCCAACATGCTGATTAATGAATATTGTGCAGTATTTGTATCCTGGTACTCGTCCACCAATATATATTTAAACTTTCTCTGATAGTATTCTAAAACTTCTGGGTGCTCCATTAACAGCTTAATTGTAAGCATTATTATGTCATCAAAGTCAAGTGCATTGTTGTTTTTAAGCTTTTTTTGATACAACTCATATATTTTTGCAACTTTACTCATTCTAAAATCTGTTTGATACATTTTTGTAAACATTTCAGGAGTAATAAGTTCATCCTTTGCCCTTCCTATTTCTGAAAGCATAGATTTAGGCGGGAAATTTTTATCATTTATATTTAGCTCTTTAAGACATTCTTTAACAACACTTTGCTGGTCTGAATAATCAAATATAACAAAATTACTGCCATAGCCAATTTTTTCAATATCTCTTCTAAGTATTCTGGCGCACATAGAATGAAATGTGCTAACCCATATGTAGTCACTAAACTGACCCACAAGGGTATCTATTCTTTCTCTCATTTCTCTGGCTGCTTTATTTGTAAATGTAATTGCAAGAATACTTGCTGGATGTACATTTTTTTCACTGATTAAATAAGCAATCCGGTGGGTTAAAACCCGTGTCTTACCACTTCCTGCACCTGCTAATACAAGCAGCGGTCCGTCCACATGAAGTACAGCTTCTTTTTGCTCTTTATTTAAAGCACTTAACAAATCCATAGTTCTTCCTCTCCATAATTTATAAAAAAATTTAAATGCCGAAACTTAAAAAGCTTCGGCATTTTTTATTATAGTAGAAAATAAACCAAATTACAAATGATTATTCAATTGAAATTTAAAACTCGGGCTCTATTAAACCGTAATTTCCGTCCTTTCTTCTATAAACTACATTTGCTTCAAGAGTTTCTGCATTTGAAAACATGAAGAATTGGTGACCTAACAAATTCATTTGCAAAATAGCCTCTTCTACTGCCATAGGTTTTATTGCAAATTTTTTTGTTCTGACTACTCTAAGTTCTTTTTCTTCATCTACATCGTCTTCTTCAAAGTCGAAGTTCTCTAGGCGTAAACTTCCGTCATGGAATTTCTTTTCAATTCTAGTTTTATTTCTTCTCATCTGTCTCTCTAAACTATCCACTACTTTGTCAATTGATGTGTACATATTATGATTTTCTTCTTCTGCCCTTAATACCCCGCCATTAAAAGGAATAGTAACTTCAACTATGTGTCGGTTCTTTTCAACACTCATTGTAACGTATGCTTCTACATCTTGTTGAAAAAATTTGTCCAATTTCCCTACTTTTTTGATTGCAGTTTCTCTCAAAGCTGGTGTTATCTCGATGTTTTTCCCACTAACAATGAATTTCATATATGTCTACAGCCCCTTTCTGTCCTCAACAAACATTTTTAAAAAACTTACATTTAAAAATGCTTGTCTTTATATTCCTATAATATTCTTACCCAAAAACATCCCCAATAAAACTTAAAACATGATCTTGGTATTTTTTGTAACCAGGAACGTTTTTAAAGAATATTATATATTATTATTAATTCTACATTAAACAAATAATTCCTTCAAAAAACATTACTATCTTTTACGCTTTTATAACGGAAACTTTTTACTTTAAATGCTTCTATCACAAAACAAACACGTATTATCCTAAGCTTTTGACCAAGTTAAAAAAGTTTTCCACATTATTTCCCACACTTTCCTCACAAAACATCTGTTTTGTGCACATAAAGGCTGTGGATAATGTGGATAGTTCTGTGAATAACTTGTATAAGCTTGTTTCATCTGTGGATAAGCCTGTTGTTTTTTTATTGCTTGTATTGTTTTTATGTAAACTATACCCTTTGCCTTTAGGAGATGTATAAAAATTTTATAAAGGGAAATACCTTTAATAGCTGTATTTAAAATATTTTATTTCCTCTAACTTTTAAGATACAAATATAATTATATCTTATTTTTTCTTATGTATACCATTGTCACCACTGTAATTTTATGTGCATATACTGATACATAGTTACTTTTTATAAGTGTGGTGATTTCGTTGGAATGTAATTTTACAAAAGGAAATAATTGCTTGACTATAGGAATGAAGGCTCCAAACTTTTCAGCTGAAACCACTTTTGGTCCTCTGGATTTTTCCTGCCTTAAAGGAAAATGGGTGGTTTTCTTTTCACATCCAGGGGATTTTACTCCTGTATAGTCTTTGTGATAGAGTTTATTGTAAATTGATTTTCAACCTAAATTCTATAATCCTACCTTTATATATAGTAATACTATCTAAAATCGATTCTAATAGTTTTCTTTCAGGCTTTTCACTTAATATTATTTGATCCATTATATTAAGTGCAGTTTTAATGCTTTTCTCCTTGTCTATGCTTGTACTATTTTTTAATTCTAATACCTGACATCTTAAGCTCTTTATTCTTTGTTTTTTATCTTCTTCTAATTTATTAT
>JAAYTS010000052.1 GCA_012517995.1 Clostridium sp. | reverse complement strand
TCAGACAAACCAAATACTATACCTTGAAACTAAAGAAAAGAAAGATTCATCAGGTTCTGGTTCATTTGTAGATACATCAAAATTCAAACCTGACTTTAGAATCCTTGATGGAATTAAAACTGTAAAGGGGCAAGACGGGAAGCTTACAATTAAAGTTCCTGTAAAAAACATTACTTCTTATACTGCAAAGGACGTAACTGTAACACTTTTAAGTGATTCGGAAAATTTCCCATTCATGCTAAGTGGAGGGAATATATCCTTTCACATGGAGCAGTTAAAGTCTAAAACCGAGGGAGAGGTGACTTTAGATTTACTGGTAAAACCAAATGCAAAAACAGACACCTATCCTTTGACTTTGGAATTTAGATATTATAACACCCATGGGGATTATTTTACTTCAACAGAAAGCATGTTTGTAGCAGTGGAAAATAATAAAAAGAAGCCAACTTTAATAGTAAAGGACGTAAAATTTAATCCTTCACAGCCTGTAGCAGGGGATAAAGCAAATGCTTCTTTTGAGTTTGAGAACACAGGAAATTTAGATGGAAAGAATATAAAAGTAACATTAAAAGGATTTAATGAAAATGGAATTATGCCACAATTTACAGGCGTAAAACATATAAATTCTATTAAAGGAGGCAGAAATGCTACTGCGGATTTTGGGTTAATTATCTCAAAAAATATAGCCACTGAAAACTACCCAATTGAGGTATCCATTGAATATGAAGATGATTTTGGGAAATCCTACACAGAAAGCTATACATATTACATACCTGTAAGCAAAGGCTCTAAAGCAGCATCAATAAAGATTGATGAGATTACTTCACCTAGAGGAAGTGTTGCAGCAGAAAAGGACTTTAGCATTGGATTTGACGTTGTAAATGATGGTTCTTTAGAGGTATCAGATATAAAAGTGTCTATTATGACAGCAAGTGAAATTATATGTAAATCCCAGAGTACTATGATAATAGATTCTATAGAGCCAGGTGGGGCTATGCGAATAGAACATGAGCTGTATGCTCTTTCTGATGCTGCCACAAAGAACTATCCTATTGAAGTAAATGTAGAATATGAAAGTGGTGGGGAAAAGCAAAATATAACTCGCTATATAGGAGTTTTTGTGGAAAATGATAAAGATGATGAAAAAGACCCTTCTAAAATCTCAACTCCAAGGCTTATAATTGACCAATACAGCATATCAACAGGGGAAGCTGTTGCAGGACAGAGTTTTGAAGTTAAACTTGGAATACTAAACACACATAAAAATACTACCGTAAGCAATATAGGTGTTTCCCTTGCGGCGGATGAGGGAGTATTTATTCCGTCAGCAGGAGGGGGCAGTTCAATTTACATTGGAGAAATATCTCCAGGAGAGAGAGTTGAAAGAACTGTAGCTTTTGATACAAAGTTTGATGCAGAACCAAAGAGTTATTCATTAAAAATTGATTTTGAATATGAAGATGAAAATCAAAATCAGCATACAACAAGTGAAAGTATAAGTATTCCTGTAGTTCAGGAACATAGACTTGAAGCAAGTGAAATAGTAGTTCCACCATTTGTACAAGTGGGGCAAAGTTTCCCTGTGACTCTTGATTTTTATAATATGGGAAGATCCACACTATATAATATGATGGTTAAGTGCGAAGGTAATTTTGATATTCAGGATGCAAATTATTTTGCAGGAAATTTTGAGCCTGGCAGAACTGATTATTATGAAGCTTATATAACCCCAACAGAACCCGGTGAAATAAAAGGAGCTGTTATTTTCACATTTGAAGACAGCATGGGTAAAAGTATTGAAGTTAAAAAGGAATTTGAGTTTTTTGTAGAAGAGATGATGGATATGGGAGGAGATTTTAACGGAGAGGGTGTTATATTTGATGAAGATGGAATGATAATTGATGGAGGTATGATGGGGGCATCAGGAACTGGAGGAGGCATTTTAAAGTTTGTAGTGATAGCAGTTGTATTAATTGTAGCTATAGTGATTGCAATTATTGTAATTAGGAAAAAGAGAAAGAAAGCGAGTGCTGATTTATATGAAAATTATTGATATTTTAGGAATGTCCTTAAAAAACCTATTTAGAAGGAAAATCAGGACCATTCTCACATTAATTGGGGTGCTCATTGGAACAACTTCTATTACAGTAATGATGTCCATAGGAATAGGGTTGGATAAGACAAATGAAGATTTTATGCAGGGAATGGTGGACATGAATGTGATTACAGTTGAGTCTTACTATTTTCCAGATATAGATTCTGGCAGCGGTTTTGTTGAGGCTGAGTTTCAAAATCTTAATGACGAGGCAGTGCAGAAATTTTATCAAATTGAAGGAGTGGAAGCGGTATCACCTGAATTAAACATGTATGCTACCATAAAATCCGGAAGATATGAAGCAGGTGTCAGTATAGTAGGAATTGATCCTAAGGTGATGGAGGCTTTTAACTACAAAGTTGAAAAAGGAAGACTGCTAAGTGAAGATGATCAGGGTGCTATTGTTTTTGGAAACAGCATTCCATATCATTTTTATAACCCCAGGGATTTAGAGAGAAGTGGTGGATTTTACATGGGAGATAGAGGAATGGGTGATGAAGAACCACCTGTTGATGTTTTAAATGACAAACTTTCAATGTTTTACAATACATACTATGGAATGGAAGGAGAAGGCAGACAAAGAGGATATAATGTTCAAGGGGTTGGTATACTAAAACAAAACTGGCAAAATGACTATAATGCATATATGAGCATTGAGTATTTAAAAAAGATTAAGAAGGAAGATGAGAGAAAGCAAAGGCAGATGGAACAGTCAAGTGAAATGTTTATTTCACCAAGAAGAAATTCTATGCAAGAATCTGAATATGAAAGGATACTTGTCAAAGTAAAAGACATTAATGATGTAGACGAGATTCAAGAAAAGATAAAAGAAATGGGATTTGGAGCACATAGTTATGCAGACATGAGAAATGAAACAAAAAAGCAAATGTTTATAATACAAGCTATTCTAGGAGCAATTGGCGGTATTTCTCTTTTAGTTGCAGCAATAGGAATAACAAATACAATGTACATGTCAATATATGAAAGAACAAAAGAAATAGGTGTAATTAAAGTTTTAGGATGTTTTTTGGGAGATATAAGAAAAATGTTTTTGGTAGAGGCAGGTTTAATTGGACTTCTTGGAGGGCTTATAGGAATGGCTTTAAGTTATGGCATTTCTATAGGTATAAATTATATTGCATCAACTTTTATGGGCGCTCAAGACCCAATGATGATGGAACAAGCGTCAGTTTCAGTTTCAATTATACCTTTATGGCTAGCTCTTTTTGGAATTGCATTTGCAGTATTTGTAGGCATAATAGCAGGGTATTTTCCTTCAAGGCGTGCAATGAAAATAAGTGCACTAGAGGCAATAAGGACGGAGTAGTTTTTAGCACTTGTTATATGGTATTAAAAATTGTGTAGAAATATAATAAAAAAACTCACTGTGTTATTTAGTTATTGCTCAGTGAGTTTTGTATATTTTATCGAAAAAAACCAGTATTGGTTGACATTAATTTTTATTAAGTATATTATTATATTATTAGTATAAAATTTGCTGCTTTGAAAGAAGGTGATGGGTTGCTTACGGCTGTAATGCAGTTAGGAGAGTATGTTCTCAATAACCAAGGCACTGAAACCGGGGAGTTGTTTCAAGTTATTGAAAATCCCAACGAGAAGGGCAATTATAATCACGTCTTAAAGATTGCCTTTGATTTTAAAGATGATGACATTTCTTACAGGGGCATAGAGTACGAAGAGTTTTCCTCCCAAAAAATAAGTAAGTATGCTTATAAAAAGGGAAGTTCTAGAGGTGGCGACATAACACCCACATCTAAATATACTGAAGCTGGTAAAACCATTAATAAAATTCTAATCTCATTAAACGATGTTATAAACACTTCAGAACAGGTGAATCTGGATCAAAAAATATTTAATAAAATCTATGAATACATTTCTACAAATGAAGAAAGCATCATAAATGATATCACCCAAAAAGTTGAATCTATTTCTTTGAAAAAAGGCGAATCCTTTATTATTACCATAACACTCTTTGATGACGTTAATGAAAAATATATGGGGGATTTTGGTCTTATTAAAAACCGTCTTGCAAAAATACAAAACGAGCAGTACTACAAGAAATACGGAAAAACATCAAAGGGGAAAGGTATTTGCTATTACTGCAAAGAGGATGGGGAAGTTTATGGGTTTGTAAATACATATAATTCCTACACAGTTGATAAAATTGGTTTTGTGAGTGGTGGTTTTAAACAAGAAAATGCCTGGAGGAATTATCCTGTATGTGCTGGCTGTGCCCAAAATTTAGAGATGGGGAAAAAGTATGTTAAAGAAAACCTTACATCAAGATTTTCAGGCTTTAATTATTTTGTAGTTCCTAAAGCGGTAATACGGGATTTAGAAGATGAAGAGGAATTTATAAAGACACTTCATGAATTTGAAAGGAATGAGAAATTTTCCACCAAGGAAATTACAAAGCAAAACCTTCTTGGAAGTGAGAAGGAATTTCTTGAAATAATTCAAGACAGCAAAAATTTTCTCAACTACAATATGGTTATTTTTAAAGAAGAACAGTCAGGAAGTGTTTTTAGAATACTTCTCTACATTGAAGACATTGTTCCAAGCAAGGTTAAAAACATACTGAGAGTAAAAGACCAGGTGGATGAAATAGAATTATTTAATAACCTTCCGGGAAAAGATAAGACAACCTATAATCTAAACTTTGGATTTGATAAAATCAGGACATTTTTTCCCAATAACAAAACAGAAGGCAACTTTGACAAAAGCTTTCTTGAAATTTTAAATAATGTATTTACATATAAAAATATAAGTTACAAATTTCTTTTAGGAAGAATGATTTCAAAAATAAGAGTTTCCTTTGCAAGGGAAGAATACTTAGAATCCCTTGTACTTCAAGCACTTATGAACATTATGTTTATTGACAGATTAAATTTATTTAATGATAAAGAAAGAGGGGTGCTAAAAATAATGGTGGAAAAGACGGAGAAAAACAAAAAGTATCTGGACTTTTTTGAAAATGAAAGTTACAGTGAGTTTTTTAGTTCAGATTATAAGCGAGCAGTGTTTTTGACTGGTGTGTTAACTGAAAAACTTTTAAACATCCAGTATAAGGAGAGGGGAAACAAACCTTTCTACAGCAGGATCAACGGTTTGAAGCTGGACAAAAATTTAGTAAAGAGGATATTTACCGAAGCTATAAACAAATTAAATGAATACGATAAAAATTATTACAAAGAGTTAGAATACTTAATTGGCATGTATATGCTGGGAGAAGAAGCTGAAAAGAGTATTTCCAATGATGAAATCAGCTTTTATTTTGTACTGGGTATGACCCTTGCAAAGCACTTTAAGGAAGAAAAAAAGAGTGGGGAGGATGAAGAATAATGATTAAAAACAGGCAAGAAATATTATTTTTGTATGATGTTACCGATGCAAACCCAAATGGTGATCCACTAGATGAGAACAAACCCAGAATTGATGAAGAAACAGGAATTAATATTGTAACAGATGTAAGGCTAAAAAGAACCATAAGGGACTATTTGTACAGCTACAAAGGATTTGATGGTACTGATGGGAAGGATATATTTGTAAGGGAGATAAAGTCGGAAAAGGGCGGAATTAAGGACGGTAAAGCCAGGGCAAAGGATTTTAATGAAAATTTGGAAAATATACTGGAAATGGCTATAGACATAAGACTGTTTGGTGGTGTTATTCCTTTAGATAAGGCATCAATAACATTCACAGGTCCAGTGCAGTTTAATATGGGAAGGTCACTTAACAAAGTTAGTTTAAAACATATAAAAGGAACTGGTGCTTTTGCTTCAAAGGAAGGAAAAGATCAAAAGACCTTTAGAGAAGAATATATTTTACCCTATTCTCTTATTGCTTTTCACGGAATAGTAAATGAAAATGCAGCTAAAGAGACCAGGCTTACCGATGAAGATGTAGATTTAATGGACGAGGCAATGTGGAACGGTACAAAAAACCTCATTACTCGCTCTAAAATGGGGCATATGCCAAGACTTATGCTAAGGGTTGTATATAAGCCAGAAGAGAATTTCTTTATAGGAGATTTACAAAAGAAAATTGCTCTTAGTTTTGACATTTTAGAAGAAGAGATTAGGACAATAAAGGATTTTTCAATTAAATTGGATGAGCTTATAGATGAACTTATACAGTACAGTGATAAAATAGAAAAAGTTTTTTACACCATTGATAAAAATCTAAAACTAACCTATAAAGGTGAAGAGATTGATTTGAAGGACGTAAAAGAAATACAGTTTCAAGAAAAATCTTATTAGAGAGAGGGAGGCAAATGGCTGAAAAATATCTGGTTTTTGATATCAGTGCCAGCTACGGTCACTTTAAAAAACCATATACAACAACATCTCCCCTTACATATTCCATTCCAACTAGAACTGCTGTTGCAGGGATAATAGCAGCCATGCTGGGGTTTGGAAAAGAAGAGTACCTGAAACATTTTACAAAGGAGCAAGCTCAAATTGGAATAGGAATAAAAAATCCTGTTAAAAAGGTTAGGATAAGTCAAAATCTAATTAATACAAAAAAGTCCATACATAAAATATATGAACGAACCCAGATAAAGATTGAATTTTTAAAAGATGCTTGCTACAGGATTTATTTTTCTCATAAAAATGAACAAATTTATCAAAACCTAAAAAAGCTCCTTGAGGGTCACAGCACAGTCTATACCATTAGCATGGGGCTTAGTGAAAGTCTTGCAAACTATGTTTTTGCAGGGGAATTTGAAGGAAGGGAAGTACAGGGAAACAAAGAGCTTGTAGAATTTTCAAGTATTTTACCTTTGGATGCACTAAAAAAAGGTGATGTAGAATACGAAGATAATAGGGAGTATTTTACAGAAACCATACCAGTTGAAATGGATACAGACAGAAAGGTAAAAGAATACAAAGAGGTGTTGTTTGAAAGGAACAGCAATAAGATCAAAGCAAGGATAGATTCCTATATCAGAATTAAAGATATAGATGAAAACATTATGATTGTATAAGAGGTGGAGGCAATGCTGCTTTCGCATCCTGAAAAGCCGCTTTTTAATCATTTACAAAATGTATATTTAATAGGGGACTGTATCTTGAAGCAGAAAAAGACAAGGTTTAAAAATTTTTCTGAAGATGCAGTCCGCCAACTAAATATGTTAAATTTGCTTACCCATGATCTAGGCAAGGCTACATCATATTTTCAAGAGTACATAAGAGATGTAGACATAAGTCCTCTGAAAAATGATGAGAAGAAAAGGCATGGTCTTTTGTCAGGAGTTTTAACCTTTAAAATTGTAAGAAAAGTCATGGAGGATGAATGCCTTGCCTTTTTATCTTATATGGTGGTTTCTAAGCACCATGGGGAACTTGATGACTTTAAAAATTTTATATCGGTATTAAGTGGTGATGAAAAAAATATAAACCTTTTGATGAAGCAGTTTGAAAGCATTGATAAGGACAAATTGAATGAAGTTATAAAAGGGCTTGGAATTGATTTTGACATATCAAATTATACTGCTAATGAGTTTAAAGAAGATATTAACTATCTTATTTCTAGAAAGGTAAAAAAGAAAGTAAAAAAATTATTGGGGTTTGAAACTTTTCTATTGGTTGATTATCTGTTTTCACTGTTGATTTTTTCTGATAAGCTAGAAGCAATATATAGCAGCGAAAACATGAGTATTGAAGGTTTTATTGAAAAGACTATTAAAAGACCAAAGCTTTCTTCTGATTGCGTTGAAAAATACAAAGAAAGTCTTGAAATAAAAAATATTCAGATGGCCAATTGGAGGGAAAGGGCGTATAAAGATGTTCTTAGAAGTGTTGAAAACCTTTCTTTAGAGGAAAAAATACTGTCCATTAATCTTCCCACTGGTTCTGGAAAAACCCTTACAGCACTTAAATCTGCTTTACGGCTAAAAGAGCGGTTAATTGAGGAGAAGGGCTATAATCCAAGAATAATCTATGTTCTTCCCTTTACTTCGATTATCGAGCAGAATTTTGACGTTTTCCAGAAGGTTTTAGGTACCACAGAGTCTAATGTACTTTTAAAACATCATTATTTGTCTGAGAGAGTCTATAAATGGGAAAGAGAAGGGGAAAAGGAAATTTACAGTGATGCTGTTTCTGAACATCTTGTGGAGTCTTGGGATTCGGAAATAGTTGTGAGTACTTTCGTACAGCTTTTACATTCCATATTTACAAATAGAAACAGAAAACTTAAAAAGTTTCACAACATTGTCAATTCCATAATAATATTAGACGAGGTACAAAGCATACCCCACAGGTATTGGAATCTGGTGAGGGAAACCTTTATTGCCATGGCAAAATATCTTAACTGCTATTTCATTTTTATGACTGCAACCATGCCCCTTATTTTTTCTGAAGAAAATAAGGAGATATATGAACTGGCAAGGGATAAAAGAAAGTATTTTGCAGAGTTTGACCGAATAACCATTGATGCGGGAAGAGTGTCGGAGAAAATGACAATGGACCAATACAAAGAAATGCTTTTAGAGGATATTTACCGCTATGAAAAGAATGATTTTTTGATAGTGATGAACACCATCAGGACTTCCATTGAGATATATTCATTTATAAAAGATGAGTTTGAAGATGAGGCAGAGATTTATTACCTTTCTACCAACATTATTCCAAAGGAAAGGCTTAGGAGAATAAAGAATATTAAAAAGAGCAAAAACCGTAAGATAATTATATCAACCCAGATGATAGAGGCTGGTGTGGATATTGATATTGACCGAGTTTACAGAGATTTTGGTCCAATGGACAGTATAAACCAGACGGCAGGAAGATGCAACCGTGAATGGGGTGGTAAAAAAGGAGTTGTCACGTTGGTAAATTTAGTGAATGAGGACCATTATGACAGACCTTTTGCAGGATATATTTACGACAATGTGTTGATGGAGGAGACAAAAAATGCCCTTTCGGGTCTGGAAAGGATTGAAGAAAAGGAGATATTCAGCCTGGCAGAAAAATATTACAAGGGATTAAAAGACCATGGAAGTGACGAAAGCCAAAAACTTTTAGATTGCATAAAGGAGCTTGGATACAGGGAAGCTTTTGAATACAAGAAGGAGGATAAAAATTCTCAAGTTTTTGAGCTTATACGCCAGGAATTTAAGACAGTGGATGTGTTTGTTGAGATAGATGATGATGCAGCAAAGGTTTGGCAGGAGTATCAAAAAATAAAGAAAATGAAAGATAGATTTGAACGTAAAAGGAAGCTTAACCAGCATAAAAAGGACTTATATATGTATGTGCTAAGTCTTCCCGAGTTTGCTGTAAAAAAACAGGTGGATATTGATGAAAAGGACATTACTTTTATAAACAGTGAAATGGTTTTTAATACTTATGATAAGGATACAGGTTTTATGAGGGATACAGAAAAAGACTACTTTTTTTAATGGGGGTATAGATTTGGATATTAAAATGTTAACGGTAAAATTAGAAGGCAATAAGGTTGAAAGCAGGGACATACCAAAAATAAGGGGTTATTTGGCAGGGAGGTTTCCCCAGTATCTTGAGCTTCACAACCACATAGGTGAAAACAAGTTTAATTATGGTTATCCGGTAATACAATATAAATCTATAGGTGGAGTGCCAAATATTATTGCAATCAATGAGGCTTCAAAAATATTAATAGATATTTTCTATGATGTAAAGGAAATTGACATGAAGGACAAAATTATGAGTATTTTAGAAAAAGGCTATGTGCTAAAAACCAAGGAAATTGGCACAGCTGAAGGAATGGTGGAATATAAATTTTTGACTCCATGGCTGGCACTGAATCAGGATAATTACGAAAGGTTTGCAAATTCGGGGATAGATGAAAGGACGGATATTTTAAAAAAGATTCTTACAGGAAATATACTGTCTATGGCAAAAGGTTTGGGCTATTGGGTGGAGGAGCCCATTGAGGTGCTAATCAAGCTAAACCCTGTCAAAATCAATTATAAGAATAGAAAGATGATTGGATTTAAAGGTGGGTTTATGACTAATTTTATGATACCGAATCATTTAGGACTGGGTAAGTCGGTGGCAAGAGGGTTTGGAACAGTGAAAAAGGTTAATGGGGGTTTTGTGTAGTGTGTAAAATTAGGGAATTATGTTGAAAATAGAGTTTTGATGTGATATATTTTAGTAAAGGTAGATGGTAACTATTGTATTTTTAGCAGCT
>JAAYTS010000051.1 GCA_012517995.1 Clostridium sp. | reverse complement strand
GCCTTAATTGACAAAATAGAAGAGGGCTATATTGAGGATTGTTCAATTGTTACAGTTGTTTCAAGCAAAGAAGGTGTATATGCATTAGAAAGAGCAAAGAAACATGGAATTTTAACAACATGCATTGCAAGAAAAGACTATGCAGATATTAAAGAATACGATGAGGCTTTAATAAAGCATTTTGAAGAGCATAAAGTTGACCTGATTGTTATGGCGGGTTTTTTATCCATTTTAGGAGAGACTTTTGTAAAACGTTTTAAGGGAAGAATAATTAATATTCATCCTTCTTTGATACCTTCATTTTGTGGAAAGGGATATTATGGAATAACTCCCCATAAGAAAGCTTTAGAATATGGGGTTAAAGTTACAGGAGCAACTGTTCACTTTGTGGAACTAGAAGCTGATTCAGGACCTATTATATTGCAAAAAGCTGTATATGTAAAAGATGACGATACTCCCGAAACGCTGCAAAAAAGGGTTATGGAAGAGGCTGAGTGGGAGATACTTCCAAAAGCAGTAAAGTTAATTTCCCAAGGGAAGATTTCTTTAGATGGCAGACGAGTGAAAATAAATGATTAAATGATTAATATACATAAAAGGAGTGGTAATATGATTAAACGTGCATTAATCAGCGTTTCAGACAAAACTGGAATTGTAGAATTTGCAAAAGAACTAGATAATCTTGGAGTTGAAATTATTTCAACAGGCGGTACTGCAAAAGTTTTAAGTGATAATGGTATAAAGGTAATTAATATATCCGATGTTACGGGATTTCCAGAGTGCCTTGATGGGAGAGTAAAAACTCTTCATCCTAATGTTCATGGTGGAATTTTGGCTATGAGAAGCAATCCAGATCACTTAAAGCAAATTAAAGATCTTGGAATAGAGCCTATTGATATGGTTGTTATAAATCTTTATCCTTTTAAAGAAACCATATTAAAAGGACATATTTTACTGGAAGAAGCTATTGAAAATATTGATATAGGTGGTCCTACTATGCTAAGGGCAGCGGCAAAAAATTATCAGGATGTTGTTGTAGTAGTGGATCCATCTGATTATAAAATGGTTTTAGATGAAATTAAAACTACTAAGGATATGTCTGTTAAGACAAAATTTAAACTTGCATATAAAGTTTTTGAACATACCAGTCATTATGACACTTTAATTGCAAAATATTTAAGGGACAAGACTGGGGAAGAGGAGTTTCCTGAAACATTATCTCTTACATTTGAAAAAGTGCAGGATATGAGATATGGGGAAAACCCACATCAAAAAGCTGTTTTCTACAAAGAAGTGGGTGCTAATATTGGCAATCTGGTTTCAGCAAAACAGCATCATGGAAAAGAACTTTCATATAACAACATAAATGATGCCAATGGTGCCTTGGAATTGTTGAAAGAATTTGATGAACCAGCTGTTGTTGCAGTTAAACATGCTAATCCTTGTGGCGTGGCTAGTGGAAAAGATATATATGAAGCTTATTTAAAGGCATATGAAGCAGACCCTGTTTCTATATTTGGAGGGATTATTGCTGCAAATAGAGAAATTGATGGAAAAACTGCAGAGGAGATAAATAAAATATTTATTGAAATTATAATTGCTCCTTCCTACACAAAGGAAGCTTTAGAAATTCTTACTCAAAAGAAAAATATCAGAATTTTAGAACTTGATAATATCGCTACTAAATTACCAGCTGGAACCTATGATATGAAAAAGGTTGCAGGTGGTTTATTAGTTCAAAACTACAATAATGAGTTATTAGATATTGATAAATTAGAATATGTTACAGAAAAGAAACCTACAAAAGAAGAATTGGAAGATATGATATTTGGTATGAAAGTTGTTAAACATACCAAATCAAATGCTATAGTATTGGCAAAAAATAAACAATCAATAGGTATAGGTCCTGGTCAGTCAAATAGAATAATGGCTGCAAAGATTGCCATTGAGTATGCTGGAGAAAGTGCTAAAGGTGCAGTAATGGCTTCAGATGCATTTTTCCCATTTCCAGATTGTGTTGAGGAAGCAGCTAAAGCAGGTGTAACTGCAATTATTCAGCCAGGTGGGGCAAAAAGAGACCAAGAATCTATAGATGCATGTAATAAATATGGTATTGCTATGGTGTTTACTGGAATGAGACATTTTAAACATTAATAGTGTGTTTTATGATATAAACAGTTTTTGAGGAGGATTGTAATGAAAGTACTTGTTGTAGGAAGTGGAGGGCGTGAACATGCCCTTGTATGGAAAATTGCACAAAGTACATTAGTTAGTAAAATATACTGTGCTCCAGGCAATGGAGGCATTTCATCAATAGCGGAATGTGTGCCTATAAATGCTATGGATATAGATGGTGTGGTTAAGTTTTCTAAAGAAAATAGAATTGACTTGGTGATGGTTGCAGCTGAAAATCCATTGGCAGCAGGTATGGTGGACAAGCTAGGAGAAAATGGTATCAGAGCATTTGGACCAAGTAAAGAGGCTACAATAATTGAAGAAAGCAAATCATTTGCAAAGGATCTAATGAAGAAATATGGAGTACCTACAGCAGAATATGAAGTTTTTGATAGCAGCAAGAAAGCTATTTTGTATTTAGAAGAAAAAAATACTTATCCTATAGTGGTTAAAGCAGACGGCTTGGCTTTGGGAAAAGGCGTAATAATTGCTCAAAGTTTTGATGAAGCTAAAGATGCAGTAAAAAGTATAATGGATGAAAAGGCTTTTGGAGATGCTGGGAATAAAGTTGTAATTGAAGAGTTTCTTGTGGGTCAGGAAGTTACTGTACTTGCTTTTACTGATGGCAAGACGGTAAAGCCTATGGTTAGTTCCCAGGACCACAAAAGAGCATTTGATAATGATGAAGGACCTAATACAGGAGGTATGGGAACTTTTTCACCAAGCAGAATATACACTCCTGAGATTGAAAAGATTTGCATGGAAAAAATATATATGCCTACAGTAGAGGCTATGAATAAAGAGGGCAGGAAGTTTAAAGGTGTATTGTATTTTGGTCTTATGATTACAAAAGAAGGTCCTAAAGTTGTTGAGTACAATGCAAGGTTTGGAGACCCTGAAGCACAGGTGGTACTTCCAAGGCTTCAAACGGATATTTTGGAGATATTTAATGCAGTTATTGATGAAAGACTTGATGAAATTGACATAAAATGGAGCGACAATGGATGCGTGTGTGTTATAATGGCTTCAGGGGGATATCCTAAAGAGTATGAAAAAGGCTTTGAGATATTTGGTTTGGATGAAGCTGAAAAAGATAATAATGTTGTTGTTTTTCATGCAGGAACAAAGGTGGAAAATGACAAATACATAACAGCAGGGGGACGAGTTATAGGAGTTACTGCATTAGAGGATAACTTGGATTTGGCAATTAAAAAAGCTTATGAAGCTGTTGAAAAAATAAGTTTTAAAAATGCTCATTATAGAAAAGATATTGGGGTAAAATAAAAGAATTTTTGAGGTGGGGTTGATTTTATGGCGGGGAAACATATTTGTATTGACATTGGTGGTACAAAAATTTTAGGGGCTATAATTGACGAGGATAACAAGATAATTTGCGAAGTTAAAAAGAAAACCAAGGCTAATAAAGGTCTTGAAGTGGTGGAAGAGAGACTTTTAAGTGTGGTGGAAGAGCTTTTAGAGAAATCACAAATACCAAAAGAAAAAATTTCTGCAATAGGAGCAGGAGCTCCCGGAGTTATAAATAAATATACTGGGGAAATTATATATTCGCCCAATTTGCCTTGGAAAAATTATAATATAAAAAAAGCCATAGAAGACAAATTAAATATACCTTTTTTTGTTGGAAATGATGCAAATGTTGGCATTATGGGAGAATGGAAATATGGTGCCGCCATAAACAAAAAAAATGTAATTGGAATTTTTGTAGGGACAGGGATAGGAGGAGGAATTATTGTAGATGATAAGCTTTTTACAGGTGCCAATCATCTAGCTGGAGAGCTTGGGCATATGGTTCTAAATCCTGAAGGTCCCTACTGTAATTGTGGACAAAGAGGGTGCCTTGAAGCATATGCAGGAAAGGTGTCTATGACAAGAGAAATAAAGAACCAGATTAACAGAGGAAGAAAGAGTGTTTTGAAGGATTTGATAGATATGGAAAGTTCAGTTATAAGCAGTAAACCTTTAAAACAAGCAATAGATGAAAAAGATGATCTTGCTGTTGAAGTATTAAATAAGGCAATATATTATTTAGCTGCCGGTACAGGTTCTTTAATAAATATATTTAATCCAGAAATGGTGGTATTTGGTGGAGGTGTAATAGAATCTTTAGGTTATTATATTATGCCAATTTTAAAGGAATACATAAAAAAATTTATACTTCCTGGTATGCTTGAAGGAACTGAAATTGTGGAAAGTGTCCTAGGAGACCATTCTATAATATATGGTTCCCTTGCATTAGCTAAAGAAGGGGAATTAGGCTAAATATTAAGTAAAGGTGTTTTTTATTATGTTGGCAACTAAAATAGGTATTTTAGGTGGAACATTTAATCCTATTCATAATGGACATTTAATAATGGCAGAAGAAATACGTGAAACCTTTAATCTAGACAAGGTATTATTTATACCTTCAGGGAATCCACCTCATAAAAGCAGTAAAGAAGTTATTGACAAAGAACATAGATTTAACATGGTTTCTGAAGCTATAGAGGGGAATGTTTTTTTTGAAAAATCCAGGATTGAAGTGGAAAGAGAAGGTTATACTTATACAATTGATACTTTAAAAAAGTTAAAAAAATCACAAAAAGAAAATGTTTTGTTGTATTATATAGTAGGAGCTGATGTTTTATACGATTTGTCAAAGTGGAAAGATTATGAGTTGGTATTTAAAGAGTGTGAATTTATTGCTGCACTAAGACCTGGCAGTGGAATAGAAGATTTTGAAGGGCATATAGAATATTTAAAAACCAAATACCAGGCTAAAATAAAAAAAGCGTATATTCCATTAATAGATATTTCATCTACAGAAATAAGAAAAAGAGTGAAAGAAGGAAGGTCTATAAAGTATTTAGTTCCAGAAAGTGTGGAAAACTATATTAAAGAAAACAAGCTTTATCTGGAATAGTATATATTAGAAGTATATGTGAGAAGTATATGTTGTGTAGATTTAAATGCTAATTTGGTATTAGATTTTAAATTGATTATAAATGCGAGGGAAAAAAATGACCAGAGAAGAAATGAAGATTAAGCTTAAAGACAGTATTACAAAAAAGAGGTTTATTCATTCGCTAAATGTGATGGAACTTGCAGCTGAGCTTGCAGCAGCTCACGGAATTGACCAAGAAAAAGCTGCCATTGCAGGACTTTTACATGATTGTGCAAAAAATATTGAAGCTGATGAATCGTTAAGGCTGTGTGAGGAGTTTCAAATAGATATTATTGATGTAGAGAGGCTACAGCCAAAGCTGCTTCATGGAAAGGTGGGGGCAGTTTTAGCAACAAAAGAATATGGTGTTGACGATGAGGAAATTTTAGATGCAATAAGGCACCATACCCTTGGAAGGGAAAACATGACCACCATGGATAAGATAGTTTTTATTGCTGATTATGTTGAACCAGGCAGAAATTTTGAAGGCATTGAAGAACTTAGAGAACTTGCTTTTACCGACCTTGATAAGACAATGGTTATTTCACTTGATAATATTATAAAGCACATTATAACTAAGGAAGTTTTGATTCACCCAGTGGCAATATTAGCAAGAAATGATTTGATAAAAAAGAGAATGGCAGAGCAACATGTTTATTTACAGGGGTAGTGCCATATGGTATAATTTGAAACGAAAAGACACTTTATGAAAGGAAGGATTGAATTGTGAAACCTGATAATATAGCAAAAATAATAGCTGATATATTGGAAGATAAAAAGGCAAAGGATATAAGAATTATAGATATAAAAGAGCTTTCCACATTGGCGGATTATTTTGTTATAGCCAGTGGAACATCTGTTACCAATATAAAAATGCTTTCCGATGAAGTGGAAAAAAGGATGGAAGAAGAGAATGTAAAGCTTTTACATAGAGAAGGCTACAATAGTGCCAGATGGATATTGTTAGATTATGGCGGTGTTGTTGTTCACATTTTTCATGAAGAAGACAGGGATTTTTATAATCTTGAAAGATTGTGGTCGGATGGTATGAAAGAACACAGCTAAAAATAGAGGTGGAGGTATTTTTATGCATTATAATTTTAGTGAAATCGAAAAAAAATGGCAAAAAAAATGGGAAGAGAATAAGCTTTTTTCTGTACTAAAGGATGATAATAAAGAGAAATATTATGTTCTTGAAATGTTTCCTTATCCTTCAGGCAATCTTCATATGGGACATGTGAGAAATTATTCCATTGGAGATGTTGTGGCAAGATTTAAAAAGATGAATGGCTACAATGTACTACATCCAATGGGTTGGGATTCCTTTGGATTGCCAGCTGAAAATGCAGCTATAAAAAGAAATATTCACCCTAATGAGTGGACATGGTCAAATATAGATAATATGAGAAGACAGCTAAAAGAACTTGGAATGGGATATGATTGGGACAGGGAAGTTGCTACTTGCCATCCTGATTATTATAAATGGACACAGTGGATGTTTTTGCAGCTTTATAAAAATGGTCTTGCATACAAGAAAAAGTCATATGTTAACTGGTGCCCATCCTGTTCAACTGTTTTGGCAAATGAACAGGTGGTAAATGGTGCTTGTGAAAGATGTAGTTCCACTGTTGCAAAAAAAGATCTGGAGCAGTGGTTCTTTAAAATAACAAAGTATGCACAAAGGCTTTTAGACGATATTGACAAACTCAAAGGGTGGCCTGACAAAGTAAAGACAATGCAGCAAAATTGGATAGGCAGAAGTGAAGGTGTGGAAGTTGATTTTAAAGTGGATGGATTTGATAAGTCAGTAAGAATATATACTACAAGACCTGATACTATATTTGGTGTAACATATATGGTTATTGCACCGGAACACTCTTTGGTTAAAGAGTTGATAAAAGGGACAGAACAGGAAAAAGTATGTACTGAGTTTATTGAAAAAATGCAGTTTTTAAATGAAATAGACAGGACATCAACAGATGTTGAGAAAGAGGGAGTTTTTACTGGCAGATATGTTATCAATCCTTTAAATGGGGATAAAGTACCTCTATATTTAGCAAACTACGTATTGGCGGATTATGGAACAGGGGTTGTTATGGCTGTTCCTGCACATGATCAGCGTGACTTTGAGTTTTCAAAGAAATATAATTTGCCTATAAAGGTTGTTATTCAGCCAGAAGGTGAAGAACTTAATGCACAAGAAATGACACAGGCTTATGAAGATGTGGGCTATCTTGTAAATTCAGGACAATTTGACGGTGTAAAAAGTGATGAGGCAATAGATAAAATAATAGATTATATAGAAGAAAAATCCTTTGGAGAAAGGAAAATAAACTTTAAACTTAGGGACTGGCTGATTTCAAGGCAAAGATTTTGGGGTGCACCTATTCCTATTATTTATTGTGATGACTGTGGCATTGTACCAGTACCTGATGAAGATTTGCCAGTTATTTTGCCTGTAGATGTTAAGTTTACAGGAGTTGGGGAATCACCTTTATCATCAAATGAAGAATTTTTAAAGGCGAAATGTCCTAAATGTGGTAAAGAGGGCAGACGTGAAGTTGATACTATGGATACTTTTGTTTGTTCATCCTGGTACTTTTTGAGATATTGTGATCCATGTAATGATAAACTTCCCTTTGACAAAGAGAGTGTGGATTACTGGATGCCTGTTGACCAATACATAGGTGGTGTTGAACATGCAATACTTCATCTTTTGTATTCCAGATTTTTCATGAAGGCCCTTTATGATATGGGATATGTAACTTGTGATGAACCATTTAAAAATCTTTTGACCCAGGGTATGGTTTTAAAAGATGGGGCTAAAATGTCAAAGTCTTTAGGAAATGTAGTAAGTCCTGAAGAAATAGTTGAAAAGTTTGGGGCAGATACTGCAAGACTATTTATATTATTTGCATCTCCTCCTGAAAAGGACCTTGAGTGGAGCGACCAGGGAGTTGAAGGATGTTATAAATTTATAAACAGGGTGTGGAGAATAGTAAATCATTTTATCAATGTTGTAAAAGGTGATTATAAAGTAAATCCTGCTGAATTTACAAAGGAAGACAAAGATTTGTGGTTTGTTATAAATAATTCAGTAAAAAGGGTAACCGGGGATGTTGGAAACAGGTTTAACTTTAATACGGCAATAAGTGCTATAATGGAGCTTGTAAATGCATTTTACAATTATAGTGACAAGGTATCTGATGAAAAGAAGAACAATGGAATAATAAAAGCAGGTATTGAAAAAATGATACTTATGCTGGCTCCATTTATTCCTCATGCAGCGGAAGAATTGTGGCATTCTATAGGCAAAGAGGGCAGCGTACATGAAGAAAAATGGCCTGAGTATGACGAAAGTGCATTGGTTAAAGATGAAATAGAAATTGTAGTTCAGATAAATGGAAAAGTAAGAGATAAAATTGTTATTCCAGCAGGGATAGATAAAAAAGAAATGGAAGAAAAGGCATTAGAAAGTGAAAAAGTAAAAGCTGCACTTGAAGGAAAAAATGTTATAAAAGTAATTTCAGTGCCTAAAAAGCTTGTGAATATTGTGGCAAAGTAGTAAATTTTAAAGTGATATAAAACGTCAAAAAAGACTCCTTACTATGAGCAGGGAGTCTTTTTAAAATTTATTTTTTTCAATTATACTTCGGGATATTTTTTTAAGTGTAATTCTAAGAAGTATAAATGCTATAAGAAAAATTATTGTTCCATTTAAAATCCGTTTAGGAAGTGATTTTTTTGTGGTATTATCAGGTGTTTCACTTGCCTTATTTGTTGTGAGTTTTTGTTCTACAGTACGGGTTGCAATTAAATCCACTTTTCCAAGTGACTGCTGGCCGTTTTTTATTTCTATACTGCCTAATATATCTCCTTTATATACGGGGGCAGTAATATTTTCCATTATGTTTTTTTCAAAAGTAAGATCTTTAATGCTTGTTCCCTTTGGAAGTACGCATCTAAAATCTTCTGATACAAGTAAATCTAAATTGCTGTTTCCTGAAGCATCGGAGATATGTACAGTTTCAGCATATGAATTTTTAGCAAGTACATGGGTTAGAGAATAATTTTTAAAGCCGTATTCTAGAAGCTGCTGTGAATAGGTAAAAACATCTTTATATTTTTCAACTCCCATTACAACGGCAATTAATTCCATTCCACTTTCATCCCTTGCAGACGAAACAAGATTGGCTAACGCCCTGTCTGTATATCCTGTCTTTATGCCTGTAACTTCAGTGTAGTATTCGGATTTAGAAAATAGTAATTGGTTACTGGTATTTAGAAAAATTTCTTCATCATGTTTATTTGTAGGAGGAATAGTGTAATATGTCTTTTTTACTATTTCTCTAAACTCAGGGAGAGACATAGCATGCCTTGCCATAATTGCTAAATCATAAGCCGAAGAAACATGCAGATGACCATCTGATGTATTGTCCATACCTGATGGGTTTATAAAGTTTGTACATTCAGCACCTAGCTCCTTCGCCCTTTTATTCATTAAGTCAAAAAACTCCTGATGAGAAGAACTTATGTTTTCAGCTATTACATATGCAGTTTCATTTGCCGATCTAATTAAAAGAGCATTTAATATATGAATTAGCTTTAGCCTTTCTCCAGCTATAAGACCTATATGCATACCACCAAGACCAATATTGTCAATAGCAGATTGACTTACAGTTACCATGCTGTCAAGGTCTCCATATTCAATGGCTAAAATTCCAGTCATAATTTTAGTTGTACTGGCAGGATGTAATGGGGTTTTAGAATTATATTCACATAATATTTGACCAGTTTTAGAATCCATTAGAATATATGCCCTTGCAGGTATATTTACAGGTTGGGCATTTAACGGCAAGATGGTTGATATTGCCACAGTTAGCGTTAATATAATAAAAAGTATTTTTTTCATATGTTCCTCCGTCTAAATAGCTTTATTATGTAGTTAAATAGTGTCGTTTAGTCACACCTTATTAAAGTATAACAAAAAACTTGTGAAAAATGTATATAAAAATCTAAAAAAAATCTAGGTAATTAAAGGGAAGAAGTGTTAAGATGTAGAATTATTAATTTAAATGGAGGTAGTGCATATGTTAAAAGAGATATTAAATCATGAAATAACAGTTAAAAGAGGTGTTTTAATTTCTCTTATTGCAGCATTAGTTCTTAGTATGTCAGTGACAGGTTATCTGCTTATGGGGGATTATGGAGAAAATGTAATTATAAAAAAATCAAATGATGATGTGGAAATAAGTTTTGGTAAAGAAGTGGAAGAAGAGGAGATAGAAACAGAAAAAATAAAAGTATATGTAGTGGGGGAAGTAAAAAATCCATCGGTTGTTACTATCGAAAAAGGTCAGATAATTGAAGATGCAGTTCTTTTAGCCGGGGGATTTACAGAAAATGCAGATGTGGAAAATATAAATCTTGCTTATGTGTTAACAGAAAATGTTATGCTGCAAATAAGACCCAAAAAAGATATATCAGAAAAGGATATATCAGAAAAGGATATATCAGAAAAGGAT
>JAAYTS010000050.1 GCA_012517995.1 Clostridium sp. | reverse complement strand
TCGTCGGTTCAGGATTTTGCCTCCAGCTTCCTTCAGATTCCACGTCGCCGTGGACACCCTTGCTCTTGGCTAACGGTTCCTACTACCAAGCCCGTAGTGGACTTTCACCACCAAGTTGTTGCCCATGCTGGGCACACGCATTAAAAGCAGGGACCTAAAGTCCCCACTTTAAACAACATTTTCTATTACTGAATTGGTATCCTGTGTTTATTTTGCTTTGCTTTTTTATCTTTGGGTAATACTATAGTCAATATTCCATCTTTATACTTTGCAGTTACAGCGTCGTTAACTACATTTTCAACATAAAAGCTTCTTGAAACTGAACCATATCTTCTTTCTCTTCTGATGTAATTGTCTCTTTCGTCTTTTACTTCTTCGTCTCTGTCAATTGAAATTGTTAGAGTATCATCTCGTAGTTCTACATTAATGTCTTCTTTTTTAACTCCAGGAATTTCAGCATCTACAATGTATTCTTTTTCGGTCTCACGTATATCGGCTCTAATTCCATTTGTGGCTGAAAGAACCCCAGAGAAAAAAGGATCGTTGAAAAAATTCTCAAAAACACTTTTGCTAAACCCCCAAATATCGTTATTTGCTGAAAGCTTATTTCCTCTCCTATATGGCATTAAGCTGAACATCTAAAACACCTCCATTTTGAATTTAATTTTAAATTTGATTTTAAGTTTAACTTTGACTTTCTTTGACCTTCTATATTATTTATACCACATATTCAGTTATGTAAACAATATTTGTTTTTGACTTTCTTTGACCTTCCTTTGTAAATAAATTCATTATACTTAAAATATCTATATTTTTCTTAATTTTTCTTGTGCAAACCATATAAATCACTTAGCTATTTAAAAAGCTTTAATACCTCTTCCTTATCAATGGCACCCACTACAAACATAAGACCAAAAGCAACTGCTGCATTGCCAAGAATATATGCTATTACTGCACCTTTTCCCCCTATATTAAATATATTAAAGAAACTGTTTATATATTTATCAACAAAAATTATTACAATACATACTATCCCCGGCTTTAGTATCCAATTTCTAAAGTCTAAAACCATTCCTGTCATTTTTGTTACAGTGTAAGTATTTAAAATACAAACACAGGCTGAACTTACTATAATTCCTGCTATATAGCCCTTTACACCATAAGCAGGTATAAAGTACACTACAAATAAAATTCTTATAATATATCCTACAATTGAATTTCTAAGGGAAATCCCTTGTTTTCCCAAACCATTTAATATTCCCAAAAGAGTTTGCTGCAAATATATAAATATACATGTAAAGGACAGCAAATATAAAATATCACCTATATTTTCATTTTTATAAATTAAGCTGCCTATTTCATTTGAAAAACCAATAAATATAGATGTAAATATAAATCCTAGAATGAATGTAAATTGAATTGATTTTGATATTCTATAATTAACAGTTTTGAAGTTCTTTAAAGATAACGCTTCAGAAATAGCTGGTACAAGAGTTGTTGCTAAAGAAGATGTAACCAGTGAAGGAAAGAAAACCAGTGGCATTGCCATGCCTGTAAGCTTCCCATATTCTGCAAGGCTGGCTTGATAATTCATGCCACTTATTAAAAGCATTCTAGGAATTAATATAAGTTCCACTGCTCCCATCATTGAGGTTATGAATCTATTAAAAGATACAGGCACTGATATCTTTACTATCTTAGCAAGAATAGTTCTTTTTCTCATAAAGTCTTTTTTAGATTTATAGGGAGGAATCTTTTTCTTTCTCATTTTAAAAATTAATATTAAAACAGTAAGGTTTGAAATTTCCCCTATAGCCATTCCAACAGTTGCCAGGGCACAAGCATATTCAAGTCCGATATTTAAAAAATAACCAGACATAGCCATTACTATCCCTATTCTCACAACCTGTTCTACTATTTGAGAACAGGCAGTGGGAACAACATCCTGCACACCATAATAGTATCCCTTAACAGCAGAGGCAGCAGCAATCACTGGAATACACGGCAGCAACAAAATCAAAGAATAATATGTTCTTGAATCTTTTAAAATGATATTTACTATTGGATCTATAAAAATTAATATACCTATTGATACCATTAGGCCAGCAGTTGTCACAACAGCTAATGCACAATATGTTATTCTTGGCAAATTTGCATGATTGTTTTTGGCTGTCTGTTCTGCAACCATTTTTGAAACAGCAATTGATATACCAGAAGAGAGGGTAAGTATAATAAGGGAATATACAGGAGAAATAAGTTGAAAAATTCCCATACCTTCCGCACCTATAAGATTAGAAAGGTATATCCTGTATATAAACCCTAGAACCCTTACAATAAGTCCAGCTATCATTAATACTATTGCACTGCCAACAAATGATTTTTTAGTCATTAAGCTAATTTACCCTTTTTAAAAAAATTGTCCTCATTATTTGTATTAGAAGAAAGGATAACTTATGACTAAGTTTATAAATAATTTATAAATTACTTCACCCATTCCACCAGATTTTTATATGTTGCACTTCCTAAATATTTTCTTGTCTCTTTTGTTTTATTATTGCGGACAAAAACAATGAATTCAAACTCCATTCCTTTTTTAAGTTTAAACATATTCTCCCTGGTGGTGTAATATGGCAAAAGTTCATATAAATTAGGACCGTCTACTTTTCTCCACTGATCCATTTCAATAACTACCCAGCCATCACCATAAAATTCAGGCTGTTCTTTTTTGTTCAATGGATATTTGGTAAACTCAATTTTAATTTCATAATCTAAATCATCTTTTAAATAATCTACCCAATTATTAAGCTGTATTCTAAACTCATAAACTTCCCACTTGTTCATTGGATATACTACACTAATTTCAGGCTCTAAAAAATCCAATTCTCCTGTGTATATTTCAATTGTTTTGGTATCTTTATCCCACTCAACCCGAGCACTAAATATTTCAAATATAAAACGTAAGGGGATAAAAACCACTCCCTCATTAATTACTGGTACAGCATCAATTTTTAAAAGCTTTCCTTTCACCATTACCTCATCTGAACCCACTTTAAATTTTGCATCTGTAAAATCATTTTTAATATGTACAACTCCAGATTTATCGTCTAACTCCAGTGTACACCCCATACTTTCAGCTACAAAAGTAGCAGGTACCATTGTTCTGCTAACAATAGAATCAATGTAGGGGTTTGCATCAAAAGCTTTTACTGTATTCCCGTCTATTTTGATGGTTATATCATTTTCACTTGCAGTTGCTAAGCCAAACATTAGAATACTTGAAACTAAGAAAAGCAGCAGTATTTTTTTCATCTTTATTCCTCCAAAACTCAATATTCTGGATTGCAATTTAGTACAGATTTCAAAACTACTTACTTTCATTCCCTTACTTTGATTTCAGTTTTAAGTCAAGATATGAATAATATTCTAAGAATGTTCAAAGATTCTACACTATATATTATTCTATCAGACATGTGATATGTTTTTCAATGGTTTTTTTTATTTTACTCTTCTTTATACCAGCAAAGCCTTCTTATTCAATTGCAGCTATGGCTTGGATATGCTATAATGTGGTGGATGTAAATATAGTTTATATTAAGGAGTATACTAATGAAAGTTCTTCACTTAATTGGCGGTGGTGATATTGGCGGAGCAAAAAGCCACGTCTTGTCACTTGTTAATGAACTTGGCAAATATATAGATGTTAAACTAATAAGTTTTAGAAAAGGTGCCTTTGCAGATGATGCCCGTGCAATGGGCATAAATGTGGAAGTTGTAAAAACAGGAACCATATTTACTGATATACGAAAAGTACTGAATATCATCAAAACGGAAGGCTACGACGTAATACATTCTCACGGTGCTAAAGCTAATATGATTGCAGTATTGGTGAAAAAGTTTTCAAAAATTCCTGTAGTTACCACCGTTCATAGTGACTATAGACTTGATTATCTGCAAAACATTTTAAAGATGTTCTCCTTTGGACTTATAAATACAGTGGCACTAAGATTTATTAAGTACCATATAGGAGTTTCAAACAATTTTAAACAAATGCTTATTAAAAGAAGATTCAGTCCTCAAAACATATTTACCGTATATAATGGAATTGACTTTAATAAAAAAGTTTCCAATATTTCAAGGGAAGAATTTTTAAATAAATATAATTTAAACTTTGGAAAAGAAGATGTAATAATTGGAATATTAGCAAGACTTCATCCTGTAAAGGGTATTGGCACCCTACTGCAGGCTGCAAAGCTCATCGTTGATGAGAACCCCTCTGTGAGATTTATAATTGGAGGGGATGGAGAGGAAAGAAAGTCTTTAGAAAAAAAAGCTTCTTCCTTAGGACTAAATAATAATGTGTTTTTTCTTGGCTTTGTAAATGAGCCTTTAGATTTTATTAATTGTATAGATATTAATGTGCTTACTTCCTTAAGTGAAAGCTTCCCCTATGCCATTTTAGAGGGTGCTCTTTATAAAAAGGCAACTGTTAGCTCTAATGTAGGTGGAATATCCGACCTTATTGAAAATGGAAAAACTGGCTTTCTTTTTGAACCTAAGGACTATAAAACATTTGCAAAACACCTTTTAAATTTAGTTAATGACCCGATTTTGAGAAAAAAAACAGGTGATAACCTCTACGAAAAGGCAAACACTTACTTTTCTCTTCATAATATGTGCAACACCCAGCTTAATATATACAAAACCATATTAAAAAGAGATGAGGAAAAAAGAAAATCCGGATACAAATATGATGTAATTATTTCAGGATACTATGGCTTTAAAAACATTGGAGATGACGCAATGTTAAAAGCTATAATAGATAATCTCAAATTATATAATGAAGATATAACAATAATGGTGTTGTCTAAAAACCCTTTAGAAACGAGACAAATATATAATGTGGATTCAATAAACAGGTTTAATATCCTCAAAATAGCAAACGTTATGAGAAAGTCCAAACTGTTTTTAAATGGAGGAGGAAATTTACTACAGGACAATACCAGCACCCGTTCTCTTTTATACTACCTTGGAATGATATGGCTTGCAAAAAAAATTGGAATGAAAACAATGATTTACGCCAACGGCATAGGTCCTTTAAATAAAAAAGGCAACCGCAAGTTAACTAAAACAGTGGTAAATCAGGTAGATGTAATTACACTTCGGGAGGAACTATCCTACAAAGAAATACAAAATCTTGATATAGAAAAGCCACAAATACTTTTAACTGCCGACCCTGCCGTAACCATAGAGGCAGAAAGAGAAGAGGAAATAGATGAAATACTTTTAAAAGAAAATATCAATCCTAATGAAAAGCTCATTGGTTTCTCAGTGAGAAAGTGGTCAGACTATGAAAAATATCAAAGGGTTATTGCCCAAGTTGCAGACTATATAAGTGAAAATTATGGAGCAAAACCTCTCTTTATACCTATGCACTACCCTAGTGATCTTTTGGCAATTGATAATATTGTTGCAAAAATGAAAAACAAATGTTATGTAATAAGAAATAAATACAGCGTTCCACAAATGCTTGGAATAATAGGTCGTACTCAACTATTGATAGGTATGAGGCTGCATGCCCTTATATTTGCTGCAAGCCTGAAAATTCCTTTAGTAGGACTGGTATATGAAACAAAAGTAGAAGGTTTTATGCAATATATAAATCAGCCTTCTGCAGGTCATGTAAGCTCTTTAGAATTTGAAAAATTCATCAAAATAGTAGATGATGTTTGGAATAGAAGAGATGAGATAAGAAAAGAGCTTGAAGAAACCACTGAAGCACTACGAAATAAGGCTCTTATGAATGCTAAAATTGCCTTAGAACTTATAGACAGAAACTAGTAGGAGGAATTATTTATATATGCGTACAACAGTTGATATTCTAGGCGTGCCTGTAGATAATATTACAATGAATGAAGCTGTAAATATAGTAGAAGATTTTCTCAACCATAATAAGGTTCATTGTGTGTTTACTCCAAATGCAGAAATAATGATGGAAGCTCAAAGAGACCCACAGTTTAAAGAAATATTATGCAATGCCAGCATGGTAGTTGCTGATGGTGCTGGTGTAGTGCTGGCATCTAAAATATTAAAGCCTGTGTTAAAAGAGCGAGTTGCTGGCTTTGACCTGGTCTCTAACCTCTTTGAAAGGTTTTCAAATAAAGATGTTAAATTTTTTTTCTTAGGGGGAAAGCCTGGTGTTGCCCAAGAAGCATATCAAAAATTATTGGACAAAAATATTAACATCAACCTGGTTGGCACAAGAAACGGTTATTTCTCAGAAAGTGAAGAAAAAGAAATAATTGATGAAATAAACTCATCTAAAGCTGACATCCTCCTTGTAGCTCTTGGAGCACCTAAGCAGGAAAAATGGATACACAATAACAAAGATAAACTAAATGTTAAGGTTTGTATTGGAGTAGGAGGAACTTTTGACGGCATTGCAGGAAGAATGAAACGTGCACCAAAGTTTTTTCAGGAACACGGTTTGGAATGGCTTTATCGGCTGTATAAAGACCCTAAGCGTTTTTTTAGAATGTTAGACCTTCCAAAGTTTATGTTTTTAGTTGTTGCAAAAAAAATAAAACTATATAAAGCCTAAACTATTTTGGTTTGAGAACTTTATATAAAAAAGAAGCTGCATTTAATTTTAGCATAGCAGCCTCTTTTTAAATTACCTCATATTTTTTACTCTTTTATTTACTTTACTCTTCTATTGTATATGGCCCCTTCACAAGAACCCATGCTTTTGAACTCACAACCTTCAGACCTCTTCCATCATCCCTTGAAATCAAAAGTAAATGATTAAGAGGCACATCCTGGTCAGTAATAATATCTACACCAGAACCTGCTGTAACATCTGAAAGTCCTCCAGCTTCCCCAGCTATGGCTTTGGCCTTTCCACCTCTTAATATAATCTCTCCACTGTCACCTACAAGCAAAGTTTGACCTTCTTCTAGTTCTAGAGGTATGAACTTTCCGTACTTTTCAATTTCAACAAGTTCCTTTTCCATCTCTTCCAATTGGTTTTTCATTTTTTCAACTAGTTCTTCTAACTCTTCATTAGCATTAGCCAGTTGACTGATTTTTTCATCCACATAGTCCTGAGTAACAAGTATAGTTTCATTAGAAGTTTTTTCATTTTCTTCTGATTCAGCATAAGCTATCTGAATAATATGTACTGCTAAAACGCCTATAATAAAAAATGCCACAAAAAACCATGCCTTTTTTATAAAATTTAAATTCCTCATCTTTTGTAACCCCCTGTTATTTTTATATATCCATTAATCCAAAGCTTATTGCAATTGCCTCATTTACCTTTTCCATAAGTTCATCATCAAGATGACCAACTTTTTCTCTTAACCTCTTCTTGTCAATGGTCCTTATTTGCTCCAGTAAAATTACCGAATCTTTTGGAATACCATAACTCTTTGCCTTAAGTTCTATATGAGTAGGTAATTTGGCTTTGTTTATTTGTGAAGTTATAGCAGAAGCTATAACAGTAGGACTATACTTGTTTCCAATATCATTTTGAATGATTAATACAGGTCTTACTCCACCCTGTTCAGAACCGACAACTGGACTTAAATCTGCATAAAATATGTCACCACGTCTAATTAGCACTATTTCTCCAACTCCCTGAGGCCTTCCTCATATTTTTGCTGTTGATCATTGTCTGCTTCAAAACACATCTCAGCCAGCTTAGAATTAATCTCAGCCATCTGCTGATAACCTTTTTTCATCCAATCCCTCATTTCAATTCTTCTTTTTTCCCGTATATAAAACTTCATTGCTTCCCTGACAAACTGACTCCTGTTGGTTTTTTCTATAGCTACTATAGAGTCAACCTCTTTTAATAAATTGTCTGGAAGACTTATCAAAATTTTTTTAATTTGCGCCAAAGTAAAACCCCCGCTTCTTTAATTTGGGTTGAAATCTAAAGAAAAATTCAAATGATGTATTTTGTTATCATTATATATATCATTATATCCTTTAATATATGCATGGGTCAAATTAAAATTTAATTACTTACCTTGTTTTTGCCTATGTAATTTTTCCCATAGCTGCGCATAAGTGTTTTAAAGCATTAAATATCAACATAAATTCCTATCTTTAGTTATTAGTTTTTTATATTTTACCTCATCTTATACTATTATTCTCATAAAATATTTTTTTAGTAGATTATTTCCCTATAATTGTTTGGTATAATGTGGCACAAACTATTGTTTCTTTGTTTTACTTATATATAATATGTAAATTTCAAAAAAGTGTTGACTATATATTTACCTATCCATATAATGAATATGAAAGTTTGTAGTTAAAATTCTGGTTAAAGTTTTCATATAATTTAACATTTTAAAAATTTAGTTTTAAAATGCGCCATATTATACAATTTACAATTAATAATATTTCAATATACTTTTTTGATATATACAAAATTCAATTATTACCCCGAATTTTTATGTAATTTTTTAAATATACTTTTTTAAAGGAGGGTCATGTAGATGAAAAAGTTTTTTAAGAGAAACTATGCTATGTTTGTTTTACTTATAATAACAATTGTTATTTCTTTATTAAATTCTCCTAAGTCCATCCTTGATGAACCTGCAAAAGGTTTGGGCGGTTATTTCTCTTTGATTTTTATTTTATTGTGGGTAATTGCATTATTTACATCCATGCATAAAACACCTGTTATGTTTTTTTCCATAACTTTTTGGTCAATCTATTTACTTACTTCCATTTTAAAACTATCATTTGGCAGTAACAATCTCCCTTTTATATTATCAGGATTATTTTCTTTCTCTTTAAGAATATTTTATAGTTCGCTATATGGAATAACTTACTGGCTAAATAATATAAATATTTCTATACTCATTTTAATAATATCCATTGGATTTTTAGCATTAAGCTTTATACTACTAAGAAAGGGACGCTGCAAACTATATGAATTATAACATATTTATATTATATAACACTTTACGGGGGTTAGCTGCACCAGATACTACTGCAACTAATCCCTTTTTAAATTAAATAATTTAAAACATTGTGTACTTTTCCCTTTTTAAAGTACACCCTTGGTATTCTTTTTCCAATAATACTTACCACTTCATAATTTATAGTACCAATACTTTGGGCTAATTCATCAACTTTTATCTCTTCTTCTCCTTGCTTTCCAAATAGGACCACTTCATCACCAACATTTACATCTCCTTTAATATCGGTTATATCCACCATACACTGGTCCATGCAAATCTTACCCACTATTGGTGCCCTTTGTCCATTTATAAGCACTTTCCCTTTGTTTGTTAAAAGTCTTGTGTACCCGTCAGCATAACCTATAGGAATGGTTGCAATTCTACTGTCCCTTTTTGTTTTAAATATTCCCCCATAGCTTATGCAAGTGTCCTTTTCCACATCTTTTACAAGTATTATGTTGGCTTTTAGAGTCATGGCAGGTTTTAAATTTATTTTTTCCCTACTAACCTCTGAAGATGGATATAGACCATATAAAGCAATTCCGGGTCTTACCATGTTAAGATGCATATGGGGAAATTCAATTATTCCAGCACTGTTACACACATGTTTAACAGGAATATACACCCCAACCCTGTTTAACTCATTTACTATAGTGGTAAATCTTTCAAACTGCATATTTGTATATGTTTTGTCCTTTTCATCTGCCAAAGCAAAATGTGTAAATAAACCCTCTACAATTATACGTGGAAGCTTGCTTATTGAAATAACATTTTTTACAGCACTATATCCAGGCATAAACCCAACTCTTGTCATGCCTGTATCAATTTTAATATGAATTTTCACATTTCTTTCAAGGCTCTGGGCAGCTTGTGATAAGCTTTCCGCTAAATCATGGCTAAATACCGTCTGAGTTACATCGTTTTTAATTATTTCTTCTGCCCTGCCAGGGTCTGTGTAGCTTAACACTAAAATTGGAACATCAATTCCATCCTTTCTCAGCTGAATTGCTTCATCAAGCATGGAAACAGCCAAACGGCTCACTCCATTTTCCAAAAGAACCTTTGTCACTTCCATTACTCCGTGACCATAAGCATCAGCCTTTACAACCCCTAATATTTCAGTTTTTTTATCAACTATTCTTCTTATCTCCTGTACATTGTGGGCAATATTATCAAGATTTACCTCTGCCCATGCTCTATTAAACTTATACTCCATTTTTTTCCCCACCCTGTTATACAGTTAAATATATTTAGACTATTTAAACCGCTGTATTTTTGCCCTTAAAGTATGAAAACTAAAGTGTCATAACATAAGGGATCTCTTCAATTAAATCCCCAGCTATAATACCATGTTTCCCTTTTGTTTTAGCAATATTATCTCCACATAATCCATGTAAATATACTCCTAATATAGCACTTTCATGTGGCTTTACACCTTGACATATAAAACTTCCAATCATCCCGGTTAAAACATCCCCTGTCCCACCTGTTGCCATTCCCGAGTTGCCTGTGGTATTTATATATATACTGCCATCGGGAAGTGCCACAATGGTTTTTGAACCCTTTAAAACTGTAATTACATTCCACTTCTTCGAAAAATCCCTTGCCACATTGATTCTGTTTTTTTGTACTTCCTCAATGCTTATATTAAGAAGTCTTGCCATTTCCCCCGGATGTGGGGTTAAAACTACAGGAACATTGGATTTTTTTAGTACCTCTATATTTTTAGATAAAACATTTATTCCATCTGCATCAATTACCAAGGGTACTTTGGAATTTTCAACAACACTTTCTACAACATTTCCCACATCCCCTTTAGTAGAAAGTCCAGGACCTAAAGCAATGGCATCAACACCCACCATATATTCTTTTAGGCTTTCAATACATCCTTTTGTAATATATCCTGTATCATCATCCTCTAAAGAAAGGGTTACAGACTCAATTAAATTAGAATCATAGACATTTGTAAGAGAAGCTGGAACTGCCAAATACAAAAGCCCTAAACCAGATCTTAAAGCTGCTTTTCCAGCAAGACACCCTGCACCTGTCATTCCCCTTGAACCTGTTAACAATAGCAATTTACCATAGCTTCCTTTATTGCTGTCAGAATATCTTTTAGGAATTATCCTTCCCACCATCTCATCATCTATAATATAATTTTTTATATCAAATTTATCTGCAACACTTTTAGGTATTCCTATATCTGCTACAACTATCTCACCTGTATATTCAACTGCTGGATGTACAAAAAGTCCCACTTTTCCATATCCAAAAGTAACTGTCTTATATGCCTTTATGCATGTTCCTAATATTTCCCCAGTTTCTCCATTTATCCCTGAGGGAATGTCTACAGATATTACAGGAATATCTTTTTCATTTATAAAATTAATGATCTGTGAAATTAGTTGGGGAATGTTTCCCTTTATACCAGTACCAAAAATTCCATCAACTATAAGGTGGGAATGGCTCAGGTGTTTTTTGGCGTCATTTAAATCACTTATATATAAAATTTCTATTACATTGACACCCATTTTGTCTAATATATCAAGATTGGTCTTTGCATCTCCCTTTATTTCGTTTTTTTTCGCCAGCAAAAATACTAAAACTTTTGCCCCATTATTATAAAGATGCCTTGCAATTGCAAAAGCATCTCCCCCATTATTGCCCTTACCAGCCAATAGGCATACTTTTTTCCCTTTGATACAGTCAATATCTTTTTCTATTTCTTTTACCACGCTAAGAGCTGCATTTTCCATCAGCACCATACCAGGTATGCCTATTTCGGTTATTGTAAAATTATCTATTCCAGCCATTTGACTAGGTGTAACTGCTATCATTACTCTCCCCTCCTAAAAAATAGCCTGCTCTAAAAGCTAGTTAATGAAGCCAGTCAGTTCCCCATAGTTAGTTCTCAATAAAACCACTAGTCCCCAAAATATTCCCTGTCCAGTTTTTCAAGTTCTTCTTTGCCAATTAAATCATGAAAATATGTGTAAATGTCTGCATCATCTTCTGTAATTCTTCCCTTTTCATCAATATATTCTTCTAAATTTCTTTTTGTTTCTTCAATAAGTTTTTCTAATTCCTTAATCCTTCTTTGATTTGCACGAATTTTAAAATACACTGTAAATACTATACTTTCTAAAAGCTCTAAATTTTTATCTTTTATCTTGTCTGGAATGGTTTCAATTTCTTTTTCTATTTCTTTAAATCTATTATTTATTTCTTTTATGTTTTTTTCACACTCTTCCATTTCCATTCTTGCTTTTTCTTCATTTTCTTCAAATACTTGCGGAGTAAGTTCCACTATTCTTTTAAGACATTTACTTTTTTTAACATTAATATCCTTGTACTCAGAATTAAGCCTTGATTCTTCTTTCAAAAGCTCAATAAGTTCCCTTTCTAATTTAATTATTTTTTCTGTCTTTTCAACATTTTTGAAAAGGGAATTCCATCTCTCATCTAATACAAGTATTGAGATGTTGTTTTTTCTCAATATCTTTTTATCAAAATTCACCTTCTTATTTGACTTCTTGTTTGGCTTGTTATTTCTTTTTTTAAATATGCTAAACATGCAAATTTACCCCACATTTTGTAATAGTAAAATTTTCTTAACCGGCATACATTCATACCTGCTAATTTATTATCGGCTAATTTGCATGTTTTTGTTAAAGCCTTTTTTTTGTTAAAGCATATTGTAAACTCCCTAGCTTTCTGAAAGCTTGCGGTTTTTATTAAATACAACAGATATACCTGCAAGAAGTATTCCTATAATCACCCAAAAAATCACCATAACCCTTGGGTAGTACCAAATATATTCTACAAGTGCAATGGTCAACACTCCTGAAAGTGCGGACACACCAGCAATTAAAATATTCTTCATCTCTTTTGTGGACTCTGCCATACAAATGATAGAGTTTTTAATTGTCCTGTAAATAAACCACAAAAAGCTAAGCAGAGCAATTATGCCCATTTCAATCCATATTTGCAGATACAGCACATGAGTGTGGAGTGGCGTAGCTTTTGTATATTGATGATAAGTATCTACCACTCTCATAAATGCATCAGTTCCAAGACCTGAACCCCAAATAGCATGGTCTTTTAACATAGGAAAAACCGTCTGTAATATTTCCACCCTGTACTGGGAAGAAGTATCCCCTTCTGCGTTAAAAATAGTAAGTATTCTGTAATATACATGGCTTGGTAAAAAGGGTATCATCATAATTCCACCTGCTATTATAAAAGGAATAAGCCTTTTTTGTGCAAAAAATGTAAACACTATAATTGAAACTGCAAGTCCAATCCACCCCGACCTAGACCCTGTATAAAACAAAGATATTAAAGGCGGAAGTGCCATTACTAAATAAATGGATTTTTTTACAAAAGATTTAGAATTCATTATTACAGCCACAAAAAAAGGAAGAGTCATTATAAGTATCTGGGAATAATTATTAGGGTTTGCCATTGTAGAGTATATTCTTCCTGGAAGTCCTTCACTTTGTTCTATAGATGTCAAAGAAGGATCAAATGCCACTGCATCAGTTACCACCTGCCACATCCCATATAAGCCTATTAAAACTACCCCCATTAGCATTATTTCAATAAATGTTTTTAATGCCTTTTCGGTTTTTAAAAAACTTACCGTCACCAATACAAGCATAAAACATGTAATGTGAAAAGCCAAAAAATTTACACTTTCAAAAAAGGTAGCTATAGATGAGATAACAACAGTGATAATAAAAATCACCAATGTAAAATCCATTGCCTTTACGTTAAACACCCAGTTTCTTTGGATAATTGTATTAATAAAAACCAGTGCCAAAAGAGCAATAGCTATAATTAAATTATACCTATTATTCCATCTGTCATTAGGAACAATCATCAGCAATACCACTAAAATGCCTGCTATTATTTCCATTCTAGAGAGAACATTTCTCACAAGGGTTATAATTTTGCTTTCTAAAAAAACATCCTCAAATTTTAAATATACTTTTTTTAAGATTTTTGATGGAAAATTTACAATTGCATTTAACCCAGCAAAAAACAAGCTTTCTTCATACCATCTAGATAACCTTCCCTTTTTGAAGAAAAAACCTAATATTGCACTGTTGCATAAAAGCTCTGTCAATTTTTTCATGGTATGTCCACAAATGCTGTTTTCATAAAAAACATTTAGCTTTTTAAATGCATTTATAATAAAATCTATAATTTTTTTAAAAAAACTGTTTTCATAAGAAGAGTCAATCCTGTTAATTATGAAAAACACAAATTTTATAAAAACACTATCACACATAAGGATCACTCCTTCTTATCTATACTGTAAATTCTGCCTTGAACCACTGTTTTTCCAAATCTCAATGTAAGTGTTCTTCCCACTGCATACTCATAACCACCAATGGTAACGGTACCAACATCATTTAATGTACCTGTTCCTTCAACTGTAAAGTAATAAGATGAGTAATTAGGTGTAGATGATTGTACCACCTTGCCGTCTGCAGTTTCTACATATATTACAGACTCACCTGTCACTATGTCTGTAATATTTCCAAAAGAGGTTCCCCTGTCAAAATCCCTTGCCAGATCCCCTATTTTTACTGCCTCAACTGCATAATCAGGCGCTTCTTCACCATAAAACTTAAACACTACTGTATCAGGTGTCCTTCCAATAACTGTCCCGCCTGAGGATCTGAAAAACATATGCCAGACACCTGCTGCTCCCGCAATTATAACTGCCAGAATCAAAATATCTATTATGCTTATTTTTCCAAAAAGTTTTCCTTTACTATCAATAATCATATCTTTACACCCCTAATCAGATTTTTAAACTTTCTTTGTATAAATTATATGTTTCATTTGCCACCTTATCAAGATTAAATTTTTCTTTTACTGCTTTTAATGCATTTTTGCTAAATTTACTTCTCAATTCCTTATCTTCCATAAGCTTATTTATAGCCTGTGCCAGCCCTTTGTCATCATTATAATTCACAAGGATACCACAGTTGGTCTCATCATTTATTATGTCTCCATTTCCCGCCATGTCAGTGGCGATAACTGGAACTCCACAAGCCAACACTTCTATTATTGCAAAGCTTAGAGCCTCGTGTTCTGATGAGTTCACATAAAGGTCACTGCCATAAATAAGGTTTTTTATATCCTTTCTAAAACCAGTAAATATAATATCATCACCAAGTCCCAAATCTGCTACTTGTTTTTTGCACTCTTCAAGTAAGGGACCATCATTTGAAAGAATACATTTAAACTTTTTTTGAGTTATCTTTTTTAGCTGATAAACTGCATTTATTAAAAATTTATGTCCTTTGTCATGGGCAAACCTTGAACCACACAAGAATACAAAGGTATCATCATCTATTCCAAATTCTTTTCTTATAGTTGATTCAACAGGTGTCCCCCAAAAATCCACATCCACACCATTAAATATTACATGAATTTTCTTGCCACTTATTCCATTTGAAATCATAACATCCTTTCCCTTATTACAAACAGCTATAATATTAGACTCTAGCCTTGTAAGCAGTCTGTTTGTAATTTTTAAAACAGCACCATTTTTCATAACAAAATGGTTGGTATACATTACTTTTACCCTTCTATTTAAAATCCTGGATAAAAGAGATATATAGTTTTCCCTTAAAAACTGGGTGTGAATTAGGTCTATATCAAGCTTTTTGCAAAGCTTTGAAAGCTCTCTTACAGCTTTTATGTCAAAAGGATTTTTCATTTCTATTCTAAAGGTCTCAACTCCTAAAGCTTCAAGTCTTTCAACCAAAAGCCCATTTTCATTGTATGCAAAATATGCTTTTATCTTTTTATTATTGAGCTTTTCAATAAGAGTTTGAACATATCTTTCTGTTCCAGCCTTGCCTGCATGGTTTAGTAAATATAGTACCTTTATCACCTTTTCACCTCCCTAAAAGGTTTCTAAATTTTTATTCATATAGATATCTATTTGCATTATACAACATTATCTGTATATAAACTAATCCCTATTTCTATATCTAATAACTCTGGCAGGATTTCCCCCCACCACTGCATACTCAGGAACATCCTTAGTAACTACCGCTCCTGCTCCTATAATGGAACCTTTTCCAATTGTCACTCCAGGCAGAATTATTGCCCTTGCAGCAATCCATACATCATCCCCTATTACAACAGGTCTTTTAGGGTCTGTTTGAAGCATCATGGGTATGTCAAGTCTGTCATTTTTGTGGTTTTGGGTAAATATCATAACATCCGGCCCCATCATTACATAGCTCCCTATTTTTAGTGGACCGGTAATTCTGCAATTAAGCCCTAGTCCCGAATTGTCTCCAATTTCAATATCTCTTCCTGATGCAAAAAAAGCCCCATGCTCTATATTAATATTTCTACCTGCCTTTTTAAATATTCTTTTGCACAAAAAACCCCTGATTCTTTTAGCACCTAAACTATAGGGCATGTCCGATCCAGGAAGATGCCTGGCTATAAAATAATATAAAATAAGACATATATAGTAGCTTATTTTTTTCATATATTCCTCCTAAAAACCCGTCTTTAGATTATTTTATCAGGCTAATAAATTTGCCGCTTTTTTTAAAATTTAATTTCAACTCTTTTAATAATGGTTTTCCTTAGCTATTATCCCATAAAATCATTTTAAATTCCACATATGTTCATAATTTTGTCTGCTGATTATTTAAAATTATTATTAAATTTTCTTTATAAATTAAAGGTACAGTTGTTAATAATTATAGCTCATGATAAACTAAAAATGTAGTTCTTATATACATTACAAAAAAAGGAGAGTTAACTTATGAAAACAACAAGTCTGGTAAAAAACCCCGATATACCAGCACAAGCCTCTTCCACATCAGCAAAATGCCCTATTTGTAATGGAGATAAAAATAAATTTATTGGATTTCCCTCCATTCCCCAAAAATTTATTGGTTATATAAGAAAAGAATATAAATCATTTTACTGCAAGGAATGTAATTACTATTTTGTTTGGCCTGGCATTGATTTAACAGAAAAAGAGTGGAGTAATATGTATAAGGAAGGTTATTTCCCCGGGACAATGACAAAATGGTGGAGAAATAAAAGATCTAAAGAGAGAAAAAGGGTTATAAATTATTTTAAAAAATACTCTCCTAAAATATATGTATGAAATAAAAAGAATTTTAAAAAAAGATGGATTATTATATTTGGCAGTACCTAATGAAAACGCTTTAATATTAAAATTTAGAACACTAATATTTAAACTGGCGGGCAAAAAAAATGAGGCCTTAAGCTTTAAACCTTTTAACCATCCTTACCATATCAATGGTTTTACTAAAAAATCCTTGTTAAAACTTTTAAAGGACAATAATTTTTCCATACTAAAATACCGTAACTATGCAGGCTGGTATGAATTTTTAAAGTATAAATTTTTGTCTAAAGGATTTATTAAAAATGCTCTTTTGTTGCCCATACACATTTTAGCTATACCTTTGAGAATGCAGTTTTACCAGGATGTAATATGCATAAAAAAGTAATTTAAATTAAATACAGTATAACTATACTGACAACCACCCACAAAAATATATTTATCATAAGGGGGACATCAGACAGCACCGTCTCCTCTGGACTTCCCCCTTCCTGCTTTTGATATATTATATACTGGTATCTGAAAATACCATATAGCACAAAGGGTATAGTTGCCATCATGTAATAATTCTCTGAATTGGATGAAAAAGTATACAAAGAGTATGCCATTACAGTAGATGCAGTTACTATGGATAACATATTATCTATAAACTCTAGAGAGTACTCTTTTAGTATTTTTCTGTGTGAACCAGCATCTTCCTGTAGAATCATAAGCTCATTTCTTCTTTTGCTAAACCCTAAAAACAGGGATAATAAAAGGGTACAAAGCAGTATCCAAGGTGAAATATATACCTTTATTACCAAAGCTCCCCCTATCACTCTTAGTAAAAAACCCAGAGCTATAGACATTACATCTAATATAACCCAGTGCTTTACAACCAATGAATAGAATAAATTGTTTAAAAAATATACAACCAGTACAATACCTAAATATAAATCCACTTTAAAAGAAGCTGCCAAAGAAAGAGGCAACAGTATAATGAGAAAAATAATAGCTTCCTTTGGAGTTATAATCCCTGCCGCAATAGGCCTTGTCCTCTTTTTAGGATGAGCTCTGTCCTTATTTATATCAACAACATCATTTAAAATATAGACACATGCAGAAATCAAACAAAAAAGCAAAAATGCCAAAGTTGTTTTTTGTAAGTATTCTTCCTCAAAAGCATGCCCTGCAAAAACTAATGCAGCAAAGACAAACAGATTTTTTATCCACTGTTTTGGTCTTGCAAGCTTGAGAAAACCATTAAGCTTTGCAAAAAAACTTATCTTTTCAGATTTAATCATTTCTACTCTCCTTAATGTATTTTCAATGCTTTATTATATCATTTGATTTTTACTATTTCTAGTACAAAATATGTGGGAAAGTTATTAATTGTAGCTATCCCTTAACATATGCTATAATTTACATGGTGATAAAAATGCTTGAATTATTTAAATCCATTAAATTAGATAAAAATTCCAACACCCCTTTATATATGCAGCTATTTAATGCTATTGGCAATATGATAGATGAAGGAACTCTTCTATCTCAAACCAAACTTCCTTCTGTAAGGCAGATGGCTTCTTTGCTAAAGGTAAATACTGTAACGGTGGTAAACTGCTATAAACAACTTGAATTAAAGGGGTATGTGTATGCAAAAAAATCAAGTGGCACTTATGTATCTGCTGTCCTGTCATCTGTTGATAAAAAAGACTATGTGGATAAAAATATGATTTTAGATGAAATTTATCCTGGTGACGATATTTCTATACTAACCAACAAAATAAGGCTTGATGAAAATACAATTAATTTTGCAAGTGCCACCCCTTCTTCAGATCTGTTCCCTGTAGAGGATTTTAAGCTGGTTTTAAATGAAGTTTTAGACCGTGATATGGGAAATGCTTTTAATTATCAGGACAGTCAAGGATACCAACCACTTCGTTCTTCCATATCAAACTTGCTCAAAGAACACAATATCAACTGTTCTGAAGATGGCATAATAATAGTTTCTGGTGCTCAACAGGGAATTGATATTATTTCTAAGACCCTTTTAAAAGATGGGGACTATGTGATAACAGAAAGTCCTACATATAGAGGTGCAGTTGCTGTTTTTAATTCAAGAAGAGCTGTAGTAACAGATGTAGATTTAGAAGAAGACGGACTAAACCTTAATTTACTTGAATATCATTTAAAAACACATAGACCTAAACTTATTTATACCATACCTGCTTTTCAAAATCCAACAGGCATCTCTTATTCAAAAAGCAAAAGAAAAGAGCTGGTAATGCTGGCAAAAAAGTATGACACATATATAATTGAAGATGACTATGTAAGCGAATTGGATTTTGAAAATAAAAATTTTAAACCCATAATATCTTATGATAAGTCTGACAGGGTGATATATTTAAAAAGTTTTTCTAAAATATTTATGCCAGGGTTAAGGTTTGGGTTTATGGTGGTGCCTCCCCATTTAAAAAAACATATTTTAGGTGCAAAACACGCAACGGATATTTCAACCTCCGGGCTTATACAAAGGGCTTTGGACCTTTATATACGGAAAGGGCTTTGGCATAAACACTTTTATACCATGTATGAAACATATAAAAATCGCTATATAAAGCTTACTAACTCCTTAGACAAAAATAAAACAAAGGATTTGGTATATAAAAAGCCTGGCGGAGGACTTAACATATGGATTAAGCTTCCCTATAACTGTGTAGTAAACAACCTTTTAGAACACACAGCTTCAAATAATATAGTATTTACTCCGGGAAGAATTTTCTACAGCAGCACTTCCGCTAATCTAAATAATATCAGGCTTAGTTTTGCAGCAGTTGAAGAAGATAAAATAGAAGCTGGAATAGAAAAACTCTGTAAATTAATATCTGAATTTTGTGTTTAGCTAAAATTCAGATATTTATCTATTTGTAATTTTTTCTACATTTTTAATTAAAATAGATACTGTACCATCTGGGTTGTTTATAAACTCAATTTTATCCCTTCTGTTGGCAAACTCTAAAGGAAATTTTACTTCAATACCTGAATCTGTCTTTATTTTCTGCATACTAAATTTTTTCTCAGCCAATTTTTCAGGTATCACTATTTCTTTTTCGTATAACCCGGACTTTGACATTTCTTCCATGTACTCATTTCTAATTTCTACATTTGTATCATAAACTTTCTGCGCTATATCTTCAATATCTATCCTCTCATTATCCTCTAAGCTCTCAGATACAGCTTTTTTTATCTCTATAGCTTTTTCAAAGTCCTCATCAAAGTATTTTTTATTTATGTCCTTAGTCACCTTATCTAATATTTTAAGCTTTTCATTTGTAGACAATTCACTTTTGCACTTGAGATAATACTGGCTAAGATAAAATTCTTTTTCACCATTTATTTCATACTTCTTCTCAAGCACTCTCAAAGAATAATCAGAAAGGTCTATTAATGCACATTCTTCAACTCTCTGGCTTTCAAGGGGAAGCAGGGTTTTGTGACTTATAATTGTGTTTACGTTACCCTCTTCATAATTATTCACCCAATGTGTAAATGCAGATTTATAATTAAGTTTTAAAATGGCTAAATGTTCTTTTCCTTCTTCCTCAAAAATACAGCAAAGCAAATCTGCTGATGGAATGTCAATATTTTTTTGCATAAATGCAAACAAATTATTTGCCATATTTGCCGTCATTGAAAGAAAGTTGTCCTCATTAAGGCTTTCCACCATTATATACATTGGATTAGCATCTTCAATGAATTTTGCCTTTTTTGTATTTGGATTGTCTATAATTTTATATATATGTTTTGATATATAGTCTGACAAATCCTCTGTTATTTCAAGTTCTCCTTTAGATATAATGGGCATGGATGCTTCAGAGTCTAAAACATGTAAAACAGCCCTTTTTATAATAATCTCATCACTCATTTTTTCATCCCCATAAAAATCAATTTGTATAAATCATATCTCCTCTTAGTTTATCTGAAAGATCTTTTCCTTTCAATATTTCCACCAGCTTTAATGAAAAATCCAAGGCAACGCCAGGTCCTCTTGATGTAATAAAATTTCCATCAACAACAACTTTATCATTTTTTACTTTTGCACCTTCTAGGTAAGGTTCAAAGCCTGGATAGCAAGCAGCCTCTTTGTCTGATAGTAACCCTAGTTTTCCTAAAACCATTGGCGCTGCACAAATAGCAGCAATATATTTATTTTCTTTTGCATATTTTTTTAATAGTTCTGCCAATCTGCTGTCTTTTTCAAGATTCTTTGTACCTGGCATACCACCGGGCAATATAAGCATATCCCCATCTTCTAATTGATTTTCATCAAATAAAATATCCGCTTTTAAAATAACATCTCTAGAGCCTTTTACTTCTAAGTTTTCTGATATAGATACTGCTTTAATGTCAACTTCAGCTCTTCTTAAAGTATCAATAGCCGTTACCGCTTCAATTTCTTCAAATCCTTCTGCTAGAAAAATATATGCCTTCATATAAAAACTCCTTTAACTATTATTTTTTTAAGACTTATAAAGAAGCATCCATGTTTAGTTTTATTATAAGCATATATTGCCTAATTTTCAATGAAAATAAGTATAATGTCTAAGAAAAAACTCTTTACAAAATCCTTTAATTAATGCAATATGGAAGGAATAAACGATGTCACAAAGTAATAATTCTTTACGTTATATAAGTGAAAATGCATTTTCAATAGGTGTGAAAGGAGACTTTTAATGGGAAAAAATAATTTGGACATTAGTTTTTCTGAAGGTGATGAAGATGCCCTTTGTCATGCTATAAATATATACGGTCAAAAGCTTTTAAGATACTGCCATAATATACTCTGTGATTATTCTGAAGCTCAGGATGCAGTCCAGATAACCTTTATCAAGGCATATGAAAAAAGAAAAAGCTTTAAAACTGGAACCTCACTGTCTTCCTGGCTGTATAAAATAGCATACAATACCTGCATTGATCTTATAAGAAAAAAAAGACTGCTGTTTTTTCTTCCCGACACTCACCAAAGCACTCACCAGGATGACTTTATCTGTGACGATTTGAAAAAGGCACTTTTGTCTTTAAAGCCTGCTGACCGTGCCTTGGTATTTAGTCGGGTTATAGACGAAAAAAGTTACAGTGATTTGGAACAAATTTATCAGTGCAGTGCAGCCACTTTAAGAAAACGCTATGAGCGTGCCAAAAAAAAGCTGGCAAAATCACTAAAAGAAAGTAACTCATATTATTTAAGATTGGAGGATAAAAAATGAATTATGATTATGATGAAAAAATTATAAAAGATGCCCTTAACACAGTTGAAACTCCTGATTTTGACATTTTATCAAATATAAAAAACAATATGCAAATTCCCAAAGAAAAAAAACAAATTAAAAAACCTATTGTTATTTTTATTACAGCATGCTTAATTTTTATATTATCAGCAAGTGTATTTGCATCAATTCCTGGACTTAAAGATTTACTGCCCTTTATAAACAACAATATGCTTTCATTTTTCCAGCCTATACAAATAAGCTGTGAAGACAATGGAATTAAAATGGAGGTTATAGGAACGGTAAATGACGATGAAATGGCGCTAATATATGTAAATATGCAGGATTTAACAGGGGACAGAATAGATGAAACACTTGATATTTACGATTATTTTTTAAAAGGAGCCCACGCATTTACATCAGAGATTATAAATTATGATGAAACAACTAAAACAGCAACTATAAAGGTGCAAGCTAATGGGGGTAAAAAATTAAACGGTAAAAGGATAAGTTTTGAAATAACATCCTTTTTAAGTGATAAACATGTGTTTGACAATCTGGATACAGGAATTGATCTTTTTGAAATAAAAGAAATTCCAAAATCTGAAGTCAATACTATAAACCTGGAAGATTTTAGCAGGGGCGGCACAATTTTTGAAGAATTAAATCAAAATAAAATAAATATTTTAAAACCGGGTAAAATGAAAATACATCTTCCCGAAATAGATTTTATGTACATTTCAAATATGGGGTATATTGACGGCAGGCTTCATATTCAAACCAAGTGGTCAGAAGACAATATAGATGATCATGGATATTTTTATCTTGATAATATCAATGATGAAAAAATATACCCTGGAAATATTTACTACGGCGTAACTGAATCAGGCACTCCTGAAAACGCCCGTGGTTATGTGGAATATATTTTTGATGTACAAAATTTAGACTTAGAAAATACAAATCTAAAAGGCTATTTTGTATCTAACGGCAACTATATAACAGGAAATTGGAAAGTATCATTTAAAATGCAGTCAGTGGACGAAGAAAAAAGTCTTCCCTGTAACATAAACTTAGATTCATTGCAAATAAATAATATTTCAATTTCTCCTTTAGGAGTAACTTTAACTGGTACTGGTGATGAAAAAGGGAATGAAAATATAGATGTAGCTGTAAACATGAATGATGGAAGTGTCCGTAAACTTGATTCAGTTATATCCAGAAGGGAAAATGACAAAATTAAAATTAAATTTACATCTGATTTGCCTCTATATGTTTCAATGGTTGATTCTATAGATATTAATGGAACTAAAGTTGAACTGGAGTAAAGCCCAATGACTTCTTAAACAATATTTAAGAGGAAGGACATAATGCCCTTCCTCTTAAGTCTTTTACCCAATAATCCTGCTTGCAACATATGATATATCAAGTATATCTATAACCCCGTCATTATTTACATCAGCTATTCTTGCCTCTAACCAGTCATCACTGTCTTCATTTTTTGTGTCATAGTACACAACAATAGCCAAGTCTCCAACATTTATATTGCCATCCCTGTTAACATCTGCAGGATCTGTCGCTGCAACTCTCACTGACTTTAAGGAATCTTCAACATTTATAATATCTCCTGAAGGAGCTTTTCCAAGCATTCCACTTATTGAAATGTCAGTATATACATCAGAATCTATATCCTTTGGACTAAGTATAAAGTTAGCCACTTCAATATCCCCTTTAAATCCATCATTGTTTACAGCAATAACTCTTACTTTGCCTTCTTCTAAAAGAATTGTTTCAATAATTTCTGTGCCGTCAGCTGCAGCTTCAGCACCTACAAATTCAAACACTTCTTCATCAAAGCTTAGTACAACGTCCTGAGCATATACTCCTTCTACACCTTTTAACCCATAAGTAACTTTATACTCTTCTCCTACCACAGCTACCCTATCAGCTTTAAGTGTTGCTTCTGTTGCTGCTACAAATTCTGCAGATATAGTTATATCTGACTTGGGCATAACAAAGCTTGTTTTTGTTATACTTACTTCTTCAACACCATCAGTATATTTTAATGAACCTTCTTTTAATTTCATTCCTTCATCAGGAATTACAGTAATGTCAATAATATTTCCTGGACGGGCAAGGGATTTACTAACCTCTATCGTTCCACCTTCACACTCTTTAACTTCAACTGTATTTCCTTCTTCAAATCTAATATTGTCCAGATACAGTCTACCTGCAAATAGAGTGTAGTCACCTTCTGCAAAAATAAGAATGATATTTCTAAGCTCCATATCATCTTCAATACTTAGAATGTCTCTTAGTGACATTTGAACTTCATAATGATATAAACCTTCATCTGTCACTTCTGCTTCATCTAATGTGGTAAAATCAACTTCAAAAACATCTGTTGACTGTGCCCACCATCCTGCCTCAGGTGGCTGGAATACAAGGTTAATTAACATAGAACCCTGGTCTTCTCCACGAATTGGATGGATATACAAATCAAATACTACAAAATCATTATCTCCACGAACCATTTCTGGCATCCACATTTCTAAACGTGAAGCAGATGCCCAACCATCCTCAGGCTTAACGTCAGGATATGCAAACTCCCATGAAATAGCATTAGAACCATTAACCTCTTCAATGGTTAATGCATTTTTCACACCTGATTCCGGATTCCACTTCCATCCCTGACGAGTTCCGTCTTCAAAATCAGAAGGAAGTGCAGGTTCTCCAAGCTCATCATGAATTATAGGTATTTCTACAATTGTTCCTGTAACTGTAATATTATCAATGTAAATGGTACTTGCACTTTCTGCACCCACAAATAAAATAATATTTGTCAAAGTATTGTCATCAGCATCCGTTGCAATTGTCTCAAATGAAGGTGCATCATCTGTTGAAATAACTAAAGTAGCTTTGTACCTATCGCCAAATTCTTCAAAATCCTCTTCTGTTACCTGAATTGCTCTTGCAGGATTTGCCCAGTCTGCTGCCGGTCCTTGTAAAACTGCTGCAATGGATACAGTTGAAGGTGAATCTGATATAATGTCAAAAGATATTTCTTCTCCACCTAAAATATCAACCGCTTCTTCCCATTCATCTGCTGAAATACGAGCATTAGCCCAGAAGTTAGCGCTAGAAATATCATTACTTTCATCAAGTCCGGATATTTTAAGTGCCTTTTCTTCATTGGACAATTCCACTTCTATTGGACTATCTGCATTTGAAACAAACCCTTGAGTTGTCTCATCATCAAAATCCCATATTACCTTTGTAAAGATAGTTCTATCAATTGGTTCATATTCAATACCTTTAATGCGTGAACGTATATATTCACCTGAAAGGCTTAATTCTTCTATAGCCCAAACCTGGTCATCTCCTGGATCTAAGGAAGTTGCCTCTGTTTTTCCTAATTCAAAGGGAACAAATGCACCTGAAATTTCATTTTTATTAGTTAAAGACCAGTTAACCCAGCTAATATTGTTTTCATTTAAAAATTCAATCCATACATCAGCTTCATCTAAATAAGGTCCACCATCTCCTGTAGCTTCACTTACACCCCATTCTGTAGCAATTACAGCAAGACCCTTTTCCATTGCATAGCGAGCATTGTTCATTACATTTTGTCTTCTTGAACTTGGAGTACCTTCAGGGTAGCCTTCATCTGCAGGCATATGTGTTCCTGTATAGAAGTGTATTGTGTACATTATATTTGCAGCATCTATAGGATCATCAGCTGCTAAATCAGGTCGTTGACTCCAATTAGGACTTCCAACAATGATGATGTTGTCACCTTTTTCACGGAGCATTTCCACAATAGGCTCTGCATATTCCTTCACAGCCTGCCAACCCTCTTCATCATTTGTAATACCAGGGCCGCCACTGCTGTTGGAACTTGGTTCATTTGCAAGTTCCCATATTATGTAGTGAGCTTTTTCATGATCTTTATAGTGGTCTGCCAATTCTTCAAAGAAATCATATGCACCTGAGTAAACTTCAGCTCTTGGGTCTCCTGGTGCATGAACGTGCCAGTCCACAATTACATACATATCATTTTCAAATGCCAATTCTATACCTTTGTAAACTAATTCCTTCACACTTGGATCTGTTGCATAACCATACTCTCCCACATACATTGCAAGACGTATAACATTGCATTCCCAATCGTTGGAAAGTGCAGCAAAGGCATTTTCATTTACAATTTCACCAAACCAGTGTAAACCATGAGTGCTCATACCACGAAGTTGAACAGGCTCTCCATCTTCCCCTGCTAAAGTCAGTTGCCCATTATATTCAACAAGCTGAAGAGCACCTGCTTCTGAAGGTCTTCTTACTCCATCATTTCCAATAAGATGTTCAAATACAATTGGCTCTTTTTCATCTTCCTCATCAGCAAAAGCAAAAAAAGTTGGAAATACCGATAATACTAAAACAAATGTACAAAGAACAGCTACTGTCTTTTTTAAAGATACTTTTAACATTCTTATCCCCCTAAACATTTTTTGTTATTTTGATACTTTGAAGCTTTAAACAAATCCCTCCTTTACAAAATAAAGTTAAACAACACAAAAACTTATAATATTTTGTAGTTATTTGAAACTTTTTATAAAGAGTAGTAAAAGAGTGGTATATAGATAATTCTTAATTGAAGTTTATAGAATTTTATCAATCTAGATGTTATTATATCATCAAAGAGATTTGAAATTCAATATGTTCCTCAAATCCCGAATATATTTCCTTTCTTTATATATTTAAATAAATTTTTAAAAAAAGTAGTGCTTTAATATTTTTTATGATAAATAATAAAGTATTTTTAAGTTAAATTCTTTAACAATTATTTTTTAGGAGGGAAAAAAATGCTTAAATCTAAAAAAACTTTAATTTTAATAACTGTTTCTATGTTAATGTTCTTAATATCCTGTAATCAAACTGCTAGCTCAAACTCTGACACTCTATATTCATTAATAAGAAATACCACTAATAATTTAAGATATTTTAATTCAGAAGATACTAGGGATGCATCTATGCTTTTAAGCCAATTAACCAGTAATTATATGGATTCAGATTCCATTACTAATCCATTTACACAATCAAAGGATATACATACGATAGTGGGCAAGGACTCATATGTTAATAATTCAAAATTTAAAGACGATGAAGAAGGCAGTGTTATTATATTATTTACTTCTGAATTGTTAGCTAATGACGGCAGTGAGGGCTTTTCTGAAAATGATATTACCTTTGCCTGCAACGAACATAATAAAGGCTACACAATAGGAATTATATTTTTTAATGGATTTGTTACATATGAAATAGATGAATCTGGACGAAAAATAAATCAAAAAATCAGCTATAAATAATACTACTCATACACCTCATCACCTAAGGTTATCTTTGTAATGTACATAACCTTACACTCATTTGTCCCTTGTACAAGACTGCTTTCCCACAAAGCTCTGTCTCCCCCATACTTTGCTGAAATATATACCTTTACTAAATCCCCCTCTAATATAATAAACTGTCCTGCTTCTACCTTTTCTATAGCTTCTAAAATCCTGTCATTTCCATGAATGGCATGAACATTCTCTATGTGCAAATACATCTCCTCAGTGGTAAAGGGATGATCTACAGCATCATAACTGTAGATTAAGCATCTGTTTCCAAAATCAAATTTAAAAAGTTCTATACTTGAGTGCATTGCTAATTTACCATGTACTATGCCAATATCATAGGGTGAAATAGGAACAGCAAGGTCAAAACCATCAGGGTATCTGTTTTTAGCAACCATGCGCCCAAAAAGCCTGTATTCAGCCATTGGTAAAACTTCATACTCAATACCTTCTTTATTTATTATAAAGGGCTCTTTTGCGGGAGTCTTTTTTATTGTAGGTTTTTCATATGTTTTAAACTTTGAAATAAGAGGATCTTTGTTGGTTAAATCAGATATAAACATACGTACTAATGCAATAATAGAAGCGCTAACAAGAATTATAATTATCAGGTACATTATTTTGGACAATACACCATTTCCCTCACTTGGCTTAGGGCTTCTTTCAATTAAATCTATGTTGTTTTTTAAATCTAAGTTGTTTTTATTCTCATCAACTTCTCTTTTATTTGTAATTTCATCCAAACTTTATCACCTAAAATCTGTTTTAATATTTCACTTTATTTTACCATAATTAAACTTCCCCTTCAACTACAAACATTGATATGTTTGTGTCAAGTAAAAGTTGGCAATGCTCTCTTCATCCTGTTATTTTATTGGTTTACTTGCTTTGAAGGTCAATGTGAAATCCTCATACTTTTAATTTAGTGAACTTCTTTCTGGAAAGTTTGGCTGGTTATGCATTAAAAACCCACTTTTTTACTATGCAACATAGTTCCACACATTTATTCCACGATCCTCTTGACAACAAGCCTCTTACAGCATGTTTTGAGGCATCAGCGGCATCAACCATTCTGAACAAGGAGATATTCTATGTAAGTATGTCTGATGCTTGGCATAGAAGCCTAACATGCTGATTACTCATTGTCAAGAGGCTTTCGCGGCATAAACACTACTTTTTATAATTTAATCAAGTTAACCTGTTTTCTTAATATCATACAGGAATACCTCATTGTAAATGTGCTTAAATATCTTTTCTACTTTATCGATATATTAATTCTGTTGCACATCGATCATTAAAAATATTTCTAATAGCCTTCCTGCCCTCAGTAACTGCACATCCTTCAAATGGACGAGTCGCTTCATGAATTTTATATGTTTTTTGCTTTTTTAGTTTACTCGGAACCTTACTGGCAACCCTTTTGATAGCATCCACAATTTCTTCAAACTTCTGTTCAGGAATA
>JAAYTS010000311.1 GCA_012517995.1 Clostridium sp. | reverse complement strand
TTTCAATAAACCCAACATACTGGTTAAATTTCAGATCAATGTATCGTGTGCCGTCGAAACCAGAGGCGATAGCAAAATACTCAGCGGAGTTCACGCCGGCTTGGATAGCATCGATGAGGACGTTTTCATTCGCCAGTCGCGGAAGGTAACAATAAGTACAAAGGTACTCCCAAAGTTGCTTAATGGCGATGTTATCGGATTCACGCCAGAGGATATTATCTAGTTCCATTCGAAGGAGAGCTGGAGCCCAGCGCTCGATGATGGCTTCATTTTGGCGCATTTTTTTAGCGGCCTTCTGAATAATGCTCTCGTTTCCACCCCTGATTGTGATAGCATCCCATACAATAGTTTTCATATCCACATTTTTGTCGATATATGGTACAAGGAGCCAGCAGTAGGCTTCTTTGATCCGCGCATCCACCGTTTCATTAGCGCGGTGAAGGTTGTTCTGGGTTTCACGATTTTGCGCCGCATCGAGATTCAAGTCCTCACTATCATCCTTGATAGATTTCCAAGCTATGTAGAGTCGCACAGCTTGTTTGAGACTTGCCATCAGATCTTGGTCGGGTGCAATGAATGCCAACATATTGCGATAAATACGCGGAGTATTACCACGGTTGTTCAAAATGTCTGTTACCGCCGTCATTGCTGCATTGTTCTGGTTCGTTGCTTTGTACTCGTCAGACGGACGCAAGATAACAAGACGGGCGGTTTGCTCATCAGGCACATCAAGTGAGGACGCAGGACAAATATGGATGCCAGCGAATGGCGCTTCCTTACGCAGGGAACGAAGTCTCGTCTCAATTTCGTATTCAACATCAGAAGATGACACCTGCGTGGCGCGGTCATCCGCTGTTTTTCTCAGCGTAGGACGACTATCATACCAGAATCTGTCGCCCGACGGATTAGTATATAAGAACGAAAGCGAATTACGTAGTGTGTTCAAAGCATCGTTGAAAACGGCGATGTTTTCTCCGGGTTGGACTACACCAAGACGAATACGAGAACTTTCGACGCCACGAGTAGCCTGTTCACGACTTGTCGGGGCGGAGCCGAGCATAATGGTTCTTGCAACACGGCGAGCAGCGAGATGCCTGCCGTATCTTGCGTTCTTGTCGGTCTTATAAGGGATCGAATCCTTACCATCCACTTCTTTGTCAACGATGCCGTTCCAATTATCAGAGAGATGACGGGTGAGTTCATCACGTACATTTGGCACATCGAGCGGGATAGAGCCGGGCATAATCATCAAACTAGCATCATTACCCATCCAAAGTTCATACACAACTCCTGCCATCAGGCGCAGAACACCACGGGTGCGCTGGAAACGCTCAAGGGTTGACCAATCTTTATACAAGCGGTCAAAGACTTCTGGATGGATGGGATAGCAAGACACCATCCGCTCCTTATATTCCAACTCTCGTGCTTCGATCGGAAAGTCAGTTTCATTCTCGTTATACATTGCGGAGAATGCTGCGCAGACAGCATCTCGCGCGTTGGGGTTTTTACAGTCAAGAAACAGGCGGCGACGCACGACCTCAAAGCCCTCATTCGCCGCAACGGGCTTCCAGATAGACTCCATGCGTCCGAAGGTATGCTCGATGGTCTCAAGGGCGGTCTTGCCCGCTTCACCACCGATTTCAATAGTCGATTCAGGGATGGACGCAACAACAAGGCTATTCTTGCTCGCCCTAGCCGCCTCGGTAACTTCTTGAATAAACGAGATGAAATTGTCAAATGTCCCTGCAGGCAGACCGCTTGCGCCATAGATTTTTTTGGCGTAGGCGACCAACTCATCCATAAGTATAAGGCAGGGAGCAGCGGCGTCAAAGAGGTTCTTTAAGGTCTCCGAGCCGGGGGAAACTCCCTTTTTATCCGATTCTTTTACAAGGTCATATAGAGCAGGATTGCCTGCTGATTCCGCAAGCTGCGCAGCCATCTCACCCCATAATGTATTGATAGTAATGCCGGGCATATAGCTTGGACGCTTACTCTTAGTAGGGTCAAGCGCTGTTCCTACAAGAACAGCTACGTTCGCTTTCGGCAGAGTATTAACACCCGCTCGCTCTAATACTGGCTTTACATTTGGAATTTTATCGATGGAAACTCTGCCGCGCATCATGTGGTAGAGCGCAAGCATGCTATGGGTCTTTCCTCCGCCAAATGCCGTTTTAAGTTGAATGACAGGCTCACCATCCAGACCGCAAACGCGACGAAGCGCCTGTTCCAAAAGCCCTGTCATGCCTTCCGTTACATATGTGCGGGCAAAGAACTCTACTGGGTCGCGGTACTCATACGCACCCTCACCACGGGCAACCTGTGCGAGGTCGGCGGCAAATTCAGCGTTCTTATAACGCCCTTGCGCTACATCGGGGTGCGGTTCTATAACATCGCGCCAGCTGGGAAGACCATTGATAGGTGTATCTCTCAGTATACCATCTTTTTTTACTTTAACTGCAGTGTTAGTAACAGGCACTCCTTCAGTCACTGTAGTAGAGCCGTTAGCAGAACCATAGCGGGAAGTACGCAAAAGCACACGGATCTCCTCCGCGCCTTCAGGATCAATTTGTTCACACAACCGTGACATGGTATCCAAAGCACGCCATGTGTCATCAGCAGTAAAATCCTCGCCGCCGAGGTGCGCAAGTTTGTTTCTTACACCGACCAGTTCTTTCGCCCATGTTCTGTGGTCGATTGATAATTTCTTACGGAAAACTCTCTGCCAATGTAAATCAAACAGAAGGAGGCATCTGGCGATATCAAGGGAATCCACCAGCATAGCCCATTCACCTGAAAGAGGCAAATCGCGTTTCTGATCATCATAAAGCGTATCTATGACAGCTGCTTTCCACCAGTCATCGCCAAATTCTGTCCTCAGCTCGCGAGCTATGTAGGGTGCTAATGCCCCAAGTAAAATTCGAAAACCCTGCGAAACTTGCATATGATTATTAGCCATGATTATTCCTCCCTCTAATCATTAGTGATATCAAATAATGTCATTTGTGTTGCATTGCTCATCTGCGACTTCAACTCCGCCGCCTTGCTCTGGACTTCCGGCCAGCCGATGACGAGAGAATTATATGCGTACGCCTCCTGTGCCCAGCCTTTGCGTTCAGCTATCTGGAACAAGCGGTATGCCAGAGCCTTTGCCTGTTCCGGCTCAGATGTAAAGATATCTGCGACAATCTTTGCCGCGCCAAGCACGCCGTCTTTTTCCAAAGCGCGGGTGAGCTGCTGGGTAAGTAACCAAATGATTTCTTTATCAATCTTTTCGGGGATTTCTTCCCTGTCTAAGAGCCTTACCACG
>JAAYTS010000049.1 GCA_012517995.1 Clostridium sp. | reverse complement strand
GAGTATTTATTAAATTTAGGTTTTAGACAGGTAAGAGTAAGGCATCATGGTGATATAGCACGAATTGAAGTGTCTCCAAATGAAAGATTAAAATTTTTAAATGAAGAAATAATGGAAGATATATCAGATAAATTTAATAAAATAGGATTTTCATATACAACGCTGGATTTAAGAGGATATAGGACAGGTAGTATGAATGAGACTTTAGATTTATAGAGAAGTTTTTTATGTCAATTTTTTTCTCTATAAGGCTCTAAAAGTGTAACCTTTTTAATAATACCTAATATAATAATAGTGTAGATGAATATACCCGAAAAGCTCAATGATGAGTACAGATAAAGCAATGGATAAATTACAGAAGGTATGAAGATATTTTAAGGTATTATGTAAAAAGGAGGTTTTTTTATGTCTAGCGAACGTGGTCCTAGAATTGAAGCTGGTCAGATTTTGAATCCAAGTTGTTTTCCACCACCTAATGAGCTGGTGTGTATACAAGTTCCAAAGGTATTTGACCAGGTGGCATTGAGAGATTGTATTACCAGAACGGTTGTTCTTAAAAAAGGTGGGGATATATGTCATCCATCATTTACTTTTGAAGGTGCAACTGATTTTACTATTGTTGAAGTTAAAGTCATATCAAAAACTGATTCACTTACAAAACCAGGTTATAAAAAGCTAAAGTTATTTGTTAAATTAAGGTACACTATTCACTATTCTGACGGTTCAGAGCAACTAGAACAGGTTGATGAAGCTGCTTTCAATCTGACAGTTAATGAAATTTACTGTCCAAACTGCATATCCCAGTCAGGGTCCGCAAAATCATGCGATAGCTTCTGGGATGGCTCTAAGAAAAAGAAGAGAAGTGAAGGGGAAGGATCAATTATAAAGGTAGAAGCACTAGCAGAAGCTTTTAATGATATGTTAAATCAGGCTACAGGAATGTTAACCCTTGATGTAGGGGTATTCTTTGTAGTTAAATGTGAATGTGTTGTGCAATTATTAATACCATCATATGGATATTGTCCAGTGCCTCCTGAGCAGAATATCAGTCATTCTCAGAACTGTAAGACATTTGTTGATAAGAAGAAAACACCATTTCCTACTAAATTCTTCCCAGAGCAAAAATGGAATCCATTGGATCAAAAAAGGGAGTATATAGAAGAGTAAATTTGGGGTGAGTTTATGGAATATTATTATGCAGGTGTAGAATTAAGGTCACATGCCTTTATACTTGAGCGAAGAATGAAGGATGAAGGTATAAAGTGTGAAATAACTTATATGCCCCGGGAGTTAATGACAGACCTTTGTAATCTGGGGGTTAAATTTCCATATGAATATCTTAGGAAGGCAATTGATTTAATAAGGCATTTAGGGTTACCAGGATGCAAATTGTATAAAGAAGTTATAACACCTGATAGAATATATTATTACGATATTCACGTATAGATTTTAAAACACCCCTATTAGTGTACCCCCTAAAAAAGGAGCTGTGGTTTAAGGCAGATAAATAAACTGCGTACACAGCTTCTTTTTTATTAAATTTAAAGTAAATAAAATATATAAAATATATAAAAATTTCCTAAACTATTTTATATATAATCTATTTTAAAAAGTTCAGGAAATTTTTATTTTAAAGAAAATAATTTTTTGCCAATGGTAAAAATAATGTTTATTTGCTATTAGAAAAAAAGCTTTTGTACCAATGGATGGTGTCCATTAATCCCTCTGTAAGTGGATATTTTGTTCCCCAGTTTAAATTGGTTTTTAGTTTATAACTGTTTAAAACACAGCGCTTATTATTATCTATTTTAATTTTGTCATAAGCTTTTCCTGAAAGCCTTAAAAGTTCCTGGGCTATTTCATAATCAGAAAGCTCATATCCAGAGCCTATATTATAAACTTCACCCACTTTTCCGTAAAACATTATTCTTATTAAGGCTACACAATTGTCTAAAACATGTATCCATTCCTTTCTTACTGAAGCATCCTGCTGTATGGGAATTTCCATATTATTTAAAATATTAGAGATACATGAAGGAATAAACTCTTTAATGTTTTGAGAAGGTCCATAGTTTTGGCAGCTCCTTGCTATTACTGCTGGGAAGCTATAGGAGTCGCAAAAGGATTTTACAATAAGATCAGCACTAGCCTTTGATGCCGCATAAGGATTTTGAGGAGATATATTAGAATCCTCTGTAAAAAACTCATCATTATTGTAAGTACTTCCATATACCTGATAGGTAGATGGCTGAATAAAGAGTTTGCCTTTAAAATTGTTTTTGCTCCAAAAATATCTGGCGCTCTCTAATAAAGTGAGAGTGCCAAGTACATTAGTTTGTGAAAATGCAATAGGATTTGCAAGGCTTTTATTAACATTTGTTTCTGCAGCAAAATTAATTATTACATCTGGTCTATGCCTTTTTATTACATAGTTAACAAGTTCTTGGTTGCATATATTCCCATTTACAAAATGATATCTTGGAGACCTTTCTAGTTCTTTAAGATTGTTGAGATTTGATGAAGGACCAAGATTATCCATATTTATCACAAGAAAGTCTTTATTTCTGCGGATAAAGTATTTTATAAAATTGCTGCCTATAAACCCTGCGCCTCCAGTTACAAGTATGACTCTCATTTTAACCACATCCTTTAAGATAAGTGCATAAATTTTTCCTATGTATTAAAACTCACTTGAGAAAAAATTATCATAATTAGAAGCTGCACTTCTATTTTCCATATCTAAAGAAGGATTTGTAATTACTCCCTTGTTTGGGAAGGTGCCAGGGTCAATATTTTTTACAGGAGCAAACACCTCATCCGCCACCCTTTGCCAAGTATATTTGTTTAAAGCTGATTTTCTTGCATTGATGCCAAGTTCTTCTGCTACATTAGGTCTTGACAAAAGATAATTTATATAATGGGAAAAAGAGTCTGGGTTGCTATAATCTTTAATGAGAAGACCATTTACATCCTGTACAAATATTTCTCCATTTCCGCCTCTGTCAGTTGTTATAATTGGAAGACCGGCAGCCATTGCTTCGTAATGTACTCTGGCCAGAGGCTCTTCCCATTGAGAAGCACATACGAATATATCTCCTAAATTATAGTATTGTGGAATTTCAGAAGGAGGAATAAATCCTGTAAAAACAACATTATCAGAAATGTCATTGCAAAGATTTTTACAATATATTCCGTATTCATCCTCTTCATTTTTTCCATACCATTTGCTGCCTACAACGACAAGAACGGCGTCAGGATGATTTTTTATTACTTTCTTCATTGCAGATATAACAATATGAGTTCCCTTTTTAGGGCTTAACCTGGTAACATGAAGAATTACTTTTTTATCTAACAAATTGTATTGTTTTTTTAAAATTAATTTATTTGCCATTCCAGTAGAAGACCAGTTTGGACTATACTTTTCCACATTAACACCTGAATAGACAACGTTTAGTTTGTCAGCAGCTTGGGGATATAATTTTTTAACCCCGTCAGCAATAAATTTGCTTACAGTGTTTATAAACTCCACTCTTTCTATACACTGAACTGCCTTAAATTCAGGTATTTTATCAGGATGAAACATCTCATTATGAAGGCTTAAGCTAAATCCTGTATTAGAGAGGTTTTCGCTTAAAAAAGGAAGCCATCGGGGACGGTTAAAAACATGTATAAGATCAAAGCTGTTGTCTAATAAATCTTTTATTTTTTTAAAATACCTGGGGGGAGTTTTTGCATTTACTCTTATAAATTTGACCCCGTCTACAATTTCCTCATTAGGAAGGCTAGGGTGACTTAAACTAAAAACCGTTATATCGTGTTCTTTGGATATATACGGTAATATTTCTGATATATATAGCTGAACTGCTCCGCCAGCAACAGGAGGAACAGGGAGTTTCTCTGTACAAATTAAAGCAATTTTCATGTTAATCACCTCTTTTTATTAAAGATTCAAGCAAAGGAACTTTTGACAATTCAAGTTTTGCAATTTTTTCTATTTTACTTGAGTTTTCGAGTTTATTGTTTTTAAAAATATTTTTAACAAGCCCATAAAACCAGTGGGGGTACAAAAGGTCGATAAAAAGTACTTTTTTTTCTTCTGGCAATAGAGGATTTATTTTTGAATACCAATTTAAAATATCAAAAATAAAGGACTCGTGCCAATAGCCTCTGTTTTCTGAAGTTTTACCTATTATTTTTCTAAGGTCCCTACAAGGAAGATCAAATGTTACTCCATCTAAATCAATGACATATACGCCTTCTTTGGTTAAAAGTGCATTTCCTTTTCCATAATCTTGATGACACAGCACTATACTACTGGATTTTTCAGATGTTAGTTCTTTGTAAGATGAAGATTCCAAGAATTCTAAAGCTTTATCTGATAAATTGGATATATCATCACAATATTTTAAAAATGTTTTGTAGATTGATATTTCTTGTTTTTCCTCTGCAATACTTTTCCATGAAATTATTTTTTTTCTCATGGATGCATATTGATTAGGCCATTTTCCCAGTTTAGTGGATATTTTAGAATCAGAGGGAGGTACATATCCCTTTGAAAACATATGAAATTTTGCAAGACCTGTTATTGCCTCTTCAAAGTCCTTTATATTGTTAAAGGCAAGATCCCTACCGTATAACCATTCATATAATACAAATAATTCATCATTTATTTTTACAATAAGATTATTGTTTTTATCTTTTATTATTCCAGGGACATTGCCACCAGAGTTTTTAATATAATTTTGTGCATTTACGGAAAACAAAGCCTTGTCATATGTATGTTTTAATCTTTTTAGACAAAACAAATTGTTGTTTGACTTTATTTTCCATACGGTTTTTACATTTGCACTTTGAATTATACTGATTTCATCAGCCTTTATATCATATTCTTTTAATACTGTAGTTGCTAGTTGGTACAGATTGTTTTTTTTACTTTCCATACTCTACATCCTTTCATTTTATTAATAAGTCAAAATTATTTAGTACAGGAGAAAGAGTTTTTTCAAAATCACAAATTTCTTTTATTTTTTTAAGGTACTTATCATAACCCCATTCTTTGTCCCTTTGATAGTAATATTTATTCATGGCACCTAAAAATAAATGAGGATACATTAAGTCTAGCTTAACAACTTTCCATTCTGAATAAGATAACGGATTGGTTAATTGATAGGTATCAATAAATGACTTTAGAAGTTCTATACACCACTTGCCGTTTTTCCTCATTATTTTATTTAAAAGTTTTCTTATATCTCTTGCAGGAATATCTACTGTAAGTGAATCAGTATCTAGAATAAAAACTTCTCCAGTTGGTGAAAGGAGGAGATTTCCTGCGGCAAAATCCTGATGACAAAGACCACCAATTTTCTCTACTTTCTCTACCCAAGTTTTATATTCTTCACCTTTAAGACCTGTTAAAGCTTCCTTTGCCCTGTTATAAAAAAAAGGGAATTCCTTTATGATAATTTCTCCTATTTCCCCACTTTGATTTTTATTCAAATCTCTTTTATAAAAATTATTCATATCCTCTAGTCTTTTACTGTATTCTTCAATCCATTTTCCAAGATGTACTTTAGGTTTGGTATCTGGTGCTGGACAAAAGTTTTCAGATGCTTTATGAAATTTAGCCAACTCTGTAACAACAATTTTAAACTCTTTGTCTGTTTTGTATGAAGGATTTTTTCCTTTGGCTGCATCAGACAGTACATAACAGCAGCCATCTACTTTTACATAGTCGCCTCCATCTTTTGTTTTGTTTATAGCTGGAATTTTAATACCATTGTTACATAGGTGGTAAACAGCACTGATGATATATTTTAAAGTATCCTCAGAGTTTGAAATTTTCTTTAAAACTTTAAACCCATCTAAGGTATGTACCCACCACACACCTTTTTTTTCTTTATAGGATTCATTTCTTATTTTTATTACATCTATATTGTATTTGCTAAGTACATATTCAAGAGGCTCCTTAGATATAGCAACCATATTTTACCTCCTCCTCTTATTGAAAATGTTCTAGGGGAAAGTAAAAACCATCCCCTGAACAATTTATATTCAATAATTTTTCTAATCAACTTCTAAATGTAACTCATCATCATCATCTTCTTCAACTGCATTTTCCCATGAAACTTTTAAGTTGAAAGCACCGCCATCTTCATCTTCAGTGAATTTTAATTTATAATCTAAATCCCTATCTCCTGGCAGCACTACATTTCGTCCCTCTACATTAAGTCTTCCAGCAAAAAGTTCTGGAATGGTTTTTTTAATAAAATCAGCAAATTCAGCTTTTGAGCCAACAAAATCCTGTTGATACTTCATAAAAATTCTCCTTTCTAAATAAAAATATCTTTACTCATTTAACATAATATTCATTTGCTTTACTCATTTAACATAATATTCATTTACTTTACTTATGTTACTAAAATATAAAAGTATTTTATTTTTTATGGATGTTTTTTAAATACTCTGCTGTTATACTGGCAAAACCTGAGCCAGGCATGACAGGCTGGTTATCTGTACCATGATGGTTGTCATCATTTGATTCTAAGTAGCTATTAGTGTTTTGTCCTATATAATTGCTATTAACTATGTTTCTTTTTTTTAGCATATCAATTTCTGCTTTAATGTCTAACAAATCAGATTGGGTGATTCTATCTTCTGAAAAATTTTCTGATTCAATCTGTTTTTCTAAGTAAATTTGTTTTTTTTCAATGTTATCCATTTTTTTCTTAAGTTCATTAATGGTTTTTTTAATTTCATCGATATTGTCAGATAGGTGTTCTAAGCTTCTTAAAATTGCATTTTTCAAACTTAATATATCAATTGTATCTTTGGAGTTTTGTTCTCTATATTCTATTTTAGGTTGTTGTGGGTAAGGTCTTCTATTATAAAAAAACATAATTATTCCTCCTTTGCATTATTATATTTTGTAACAAAATAAAATGTTACTTAATATAAGGATAAAAGGGAATATTAATAAAAAAACACTTTGATTTTTTAAAGAAATTTTTTTAATAAACATATTTTTAAATGTAAATGTTTATATATGATATTGGTGTAAATATTGTTAAAGCATAAAATAACAAACTTGAGTAATTTTAAAAGGAATTAAAATTGACAATATTACAAAAGCTATAAATGTAGAAATTAGACTTAAGGAAGGTTTTAAATTTGAGGAGAAAAATAGTATATAGATGGTTTTTGTGTTTTAAGTAAGAAATTAATGAAAGGATGAATTAAATGAAATCAGTTATCATGGCGGGAGGCGAAGGCACCAGACTAAGACCACTTACGTGCAATATTCCAAAACCCATGGTGCCAATAGTAAATAAACCTGTTATGGAGCACATTATAGAATTACTGAGAAAACACAACCTTACGGACATTGCTGTTACATTGCAATATCTACCCAATATCATAAAAAATTATTTTAATGATGGAAGGGAATATGATGTAAATTTAAGGTATTATGTTGAAGATAAGCCCATGGGGACAGCTGGAAGTGTTAAAAATGCAGAAGATTTTTTAGATGATACTTTTATTGTTATAAGTGGTGATGCTCTTACAGATATTGATTTAAAAAAGGCAATAGATTTTCATTTTAGCAAAAAATCAATGGCAACTCTTGTTCTTAAAAAAGTTGAAATTCCATTAGAATATGGTGTGGTTGTAACGGATGAAAGCGGAAGAATAACCAGGTTCTTAGAAAAACCTAGCTGGGGGGAGGTTTTTAGTGATACAGTAAATACAGGAATATATATTCTTTCTCCAGAAGTTTTAAAATACTACAACAAAGATGAGATATTTGATTTTAGCAAAGACCTTTTCCCACTTTTACTAAGACAAGATAAACCTATGTATGGATATGTGAGCGAAGATTATTGGTGTGACATTGGAGATTTAAATGCATATAGCCAGGCACATAAAGATGTATTGGAAAAACGTGTAAAGGTAAGTATACCTGGAAAAGAAATTAAAGATGGTGTATGGATGGGGGAAAATTGCATTATTGATGATAGTGTGTCAATAGAAGGACCATGCGTAATAGGTGCAAATACAAAAGTGAAAAAAGGAGCTGCGTTAGGTAAGTTTAGTGTTTTAGGTGATAATAATATAATTGGTGAGAAGAGCGGAATAAAAAGAAGTATTGTATGGAAAAATACTTTGTTAGAAAATAATGTGCAACTGAGGGGAACTGTTATATGCGATAAAGTTAAACTTAGACAAAATGTATCTTGCTTTGAAAATTCCGTCATTGGAGATGACACTGTTATTAAAGAAAATGCAATAGTAAAACCTAATATTAAAATATGGCCTGATAAAATTGTGGAAGAGGGTACAGAGGTTAATTCAAATCTTGTATGGGGTTCTAAATTTATACGTTCAATTTTTGGATTTAGAGGAATGGCTGGAGAAATAAATGTAGACATAACCCCGGAGTATGCGTCAAAACTTGGTGCTGCCTATGGATCACTGTTTAAAGGAAAGGGGAAAATTGCAGTTGGCTCAGATGATTCAAATCCGGCAAAAATGTTAAAAATCTCTTTTATTGCAGGATTAATATCATCAGGTTTAAAAGTTTTAGATTTTGAAGCTTTACATTTGCCGGTTATGAGATCTGCAGTTAGATTTTATGGCGTAGACGGGGGAATTCATATCAGCACTTCCAGTAAAAATGTTGGCAAATTACAAATTGATTTCATGGATAAAAACGGAAGCAATATAGACAGGGGTACAGAAAGAAAAATAGAAACTATGTTTCAAAGGGAAGATTTTAGTAGATGTGAAGGAAGTTCTATAAAAGATGTTGAAGTTATACCTGATTATACTAAATTTTATCTTAGAAATATCATTAACAATGTAAAATCTGAAAAATTAGATTTCAAAATTGCACTAAATTCTCCGTCAGAGTCCATATTAAATTGCGTTACAGATTTATTAACAAGTTTAGGATGCTCAATCGAGAAAGTAAATGTCAATATAGGTTATGGAAATAAAGAGAAAAATTCAAAGAACAGAGAGTACTTTGCTAAAATGGTTAGCATGGGAGATTTTGATTTGGGTGTTTTTGTTGAAGAGACATCTGAAAAGATGATGCTGGTTGATAATACAGGACGCATTGTAACAGATGACATGTTTACTGCTCTTATTTCACTTATTATGTTCCGTACCGTTGAAGGTGGAACGGTGGTTGTGCCAATTTCAACCAGCCATGTAATTGAACAGTTGGCAGATGAAAACAATGGAAAAGTAATAAGAACTAAAACATCTCATCAAGATTTGATGAATAAGATTTTAACAGTTGATGTAAAAGAAAAAGTATATGATCAATTTATATTGAATTTTGATGCTATAGCTGGAATTGTAAAAATATTAGATTTTATGAAGTTAAATAATTATACTTTGTCAGATTTAGTAAAAATGATACCGGATATTCATATATACGAAAAAGAAGTTGAGTGTTCATGGAATACCAAAGGAAAGGTTATACGTCAGATAATACAGGAAAATGAGAATGAAAGCATAGAGACTTTAGAAGGCGTTAAAATATTTAAAGATGGAGGCTGGGTTTTGGTTCTGCCAGATGCAGAACAGCCAGTTTGCAGGATAAAAAGCGAGAGTTTTTCAGCTGAATTTGCAGAAGAGCTGACCAACACATATGTAAATAAAGTAAGGGAGATAAGTAAAAGTTAAAGGATAATTAAAAAAATATAAATTAAAAATGTAAATTATAAATATAAATTATAAATATAAATTAAAAATAGGATGAAGATTAATAGAATTTAAATTTTCATCCTATTTTTAATTTTTTAATATCTTGTCAGTGTCTAGTAAAAAAAGTATAATTAAACTAATGTAAAAAAGTTCTTTTGCTATTTGGGTTTTGTATAAATTTAAAATAAAGTATACAAGTCTAAATTTTTTTTTAAGAATTTGTTAACTTACTTGAAATAAGGTTTTTTTAATGTAAGATTATAATTAAGTGTTATAAAAAAGGGTATTTAATAATTAATAAAAATTTTAAAAAGGGAAGTTTTAATATGAGAAAAAACGATAAAAAAAATGTATTGTTATTTGTATTTATCATTTTAGGTTTTGTATTAGCAATACAATTTAGAAGTGTAATGAGCAATGCTTCTGAAGAAGAAATTTCAACTGCTCAAACTATAGAATCTTTAAAACAAGAGCTTGAACGTGAAAAGCTTATTGGAGATAGTTTAAGGGAAGAATTAGATGAAAGTATAATAGAAAGAGATGCAATATTAAGAAATATGGTGGAAGAGAGGGGTAGTGAAGGCATTACCAAGGAATGGGAAAAAGCGAGGATTTTAGCAGGTCTTACAGAAGTGGTAGGGGATGGAGTTGTTATAACTTTAAATGATGCAAGCGAGATAATATATCGTGTGAGTGACCATGTTTTGCATGATTACAGTTTGTATGAAGTTTTAAATGAGATAAAAAAAGCAGAGCCTGTTGCTATAGCTGTAAATAATGAGAGGCTAATTTCCACCACTGAAATAATTTGTGCAGGACCTACTACAAGAATTAATAGAAACAGGTATGCTGTACCTTATGAAATAAAGGTTATTGGAGATTCTAAAAAAATACGAGAAGCTTTTTTAAACAGTTCTATAGTAACAAGTGAATTTATACCAAATAATATAAGGTTCCAAATAAAAGATGAAAAGGATATTATTATACCCAAATACAGTGGTAGAATTGATGTTTTAATTAATGCTGTGGAGGTTGTTGAAGAATGAATGTTATAAGAGTTTTTACAATAACCCTTATATGTCTTTTAATTGGAACAATGATGTCATGGCAGTATAAAAGTATTGATAATAATAACCGGCTTGTATCCTCTCAAACAACGAGTATTCTTACTTTGCAAGAAGAACTTATAGAACAGCAGAGAATAAATGAAGAGTTAGAAGAAAGACTTAAAGAGATAAATAAGGAGATAAATGATTATGCATATGCCAAGGATGATATGGAAAAGATAGACAAAACAATAAAAAAAGAAATGAGAGAAGCTCAAATTTTGGCAGGACTAGTTGATGTAAAGGGCAAGGGAGTTGAAATTGTAATAGATTCTATTTATGGTTTTAAGTTTTATGAATATGATCTTTTAAACATTATTAATCAGCTCAGGTCTTGGGAAGCTCAGGCAATATCAGTAAATGGGGAAAGAATTACAGCTTTAACAGAGTTTGAATTGGTAGAAGGGAACAGATGTAAGATAAACGGGAACTATTATACAATGCCCTATGTTATTAAAGCTATTTTACCTTCTGAAAATATAGATTATTTAGTGTTTATGCTTGAAGATATGTTTGAATTGATAACAAGATATTATGATATAGATATTCAAGTAAAAGAAGAGATACTTATCCCTAAAATAAAAAGTGAAGGGGCATTATTAAAGTATGTTTATTAGTAAAATAAATTACCAATATAAAAAATAATACAAAATAGCAAGTAGAAATTGGAGGCTTAATATGAAGAAAATTGCCAGAAATACATCTATAACTATAGTATGCTTAATATTAGGAACCATGTTGTCCTGGCAGTACAAAAGCATTAGCAGCAGTAATGCTTCTAATATTGCTCAAAATGAAAGACTTGAGGATTTGAGAAGTCAGCTTATTGAGGAAAAGAAAATAAATGAAGGTTTGAAAAACAGAAATGAGGAATTGCAAGCCCAGCTTTCTGAGTATAAAAATTCTATAGATGATATTGAAGAGCTAGAGCAAGCTATTATAAAAGAAAAAGAAAGAGCGGAACTGATTGCAGGATTGGTTGATGTTAAAGGAGCAGGAGTTGTTGTAACAATTGACGCTGATGTCAGCGTTTGGGCAAGGCGTCCAGGCGGTTTTATTGACTTAATTAATGAGTTAAAGGCGGCTGAGGCTCAGGCCATATCTATCCAAGACGAAAGAGTTGTTGCTATGACAGAAATTAAGGGTTTGGAAGATTTCAGCAAGTGGATGATAAATGGCAGAAGTTTTAGTCCACCTTTTACTATAAAAGCTATTGGAGATCCTGAGAAACTTGATAATTCACTGCATATGATAGCGGGAATTTTAGATGTGTTGAGAAGAAGCGGGTATAGAATTAACGTTGAAAAAAAAGATGAAATTATTATTCCGGCTGTAAGAGATGATGGTTCGGTTTTAAAGTATGATTTATTAAAGCCTGTAGAGGAATAATTCTTTTTAAAATTTAATTGTATAAACCAATATTGTAGTAATTGGAGAGGTGCAAAAGATAGATGTAATTAGAAATTGTGTGAAGGACATAAGGAGATTTTAAATGAAGATTTCTTTTGATTTGGATGATACATTAATATTAACTTGCAAAAATGCAATATTTGAAAAGCCTGTTAGTCGCTTTAAGGCTTTTTTCTTTAAAGAAAAACTACGAAAAGGGATAATAGAATTGTGTAAGGAATTAAAAGCTTTAGGTTATGAAATTTGTGTCTATACAACTTCTGAAAGAAGTATAGGATACATAAAGAGCTTATTTAGTATTTATGGCATAAAGTTACATAGTGTAATAAACAATAAGGTTCATATGGAATTTGTTCAAGGAAAAAGAAAAGAAATTATGCCATCAAAGGTTCCCTCAAGGTTTGGAATTGATCTACATATTGACGATGATATTTCAGTGAAACAAAATGGAATACAATTTGGGTTTAATGTTTTAATTATATCCAAAGATGATAAAGAGTGGACTCTTAAAATATTAAATGAAGCAAAGCGGATTAAGAAGATTAAAGAGTCAATATGACTAATAGTGTATGTAGGAATTATTAAAGATAGTGTCAAAAACTTATATCATGCCGTGGTATTCCAATATAGTTTAAAGAGATTTCGAGGTTTGATGGAATATACTTAACGGTGTTTGATCAGATAAAGAATATTATTGAGAATGAATTTAGATGGAACAGAAAAAGAATTAATTTATAAGAATTATGCTGATGAATATTCTATTAATTGGATTATAAAATAAGTATTTTTAAATGGATTTTCATTCATGGACAATGTGAGTTAAATATAAATATTTAGGGGGAAGTGAGGATATTAATATGCTGTTAAAAGTAAAGAATAAAATAAATTTATTTATTGGATTACTGATTGGATTATTAATGATTGTT
>JAAYTS010000244.1 GCA_012517995.1 Clostridium sp. | reverse complement strand
TCTGACAGGGAAAAACGAAAATCTGCTAAATTCAGCACCTCATCATCTAACCCCAATGAACCACCTATTATAAATGTAATGTTTGATTTACCTGAAATAAAAAAAGAATTAAGTTTATTGGCAAAGCCTTCAGAATCCAGCTTCTCCCCCTTAATATCCAATACAATAACTAAACTTCCATCCTTTATTTTTTTTATAATTCTCTGACCTTCTCTTTTTTTCACCTGTTCCTCTTCTAGTTTGCTTAATTTGTCAGGTGCCTTTTCATCGCTTACTTCCACTATATCCAATTGACAAAACTTAGAAAGCCTTTTGCTATACTCATTTACCGCTTCTTTTAAATATTTTTCCTTCAATTTCCCTACTGCAATTATATTAACTTTCATATAAATACCTCTTTTTGTAACATCTGCCTTCTCCCATTCCAAAACAACTAAACTATACCCATCTAAACTTCTACCACCTTGCTGACTTCTGACCTTGACGCCACAGAAAGCATAATATCTCTCTCTATATCTATATTTTTTTCCCTTAATATATTGCTCACCGTCTGATATGCCAGCTGAGGAAAATTATTTTCTCTACTCAAATGCCCTAATACAAAACGCTTAGTCCCATTTTCCGCCAGATAAGCCACTACTTTTCCTGCCATCTCATTAGACAAATGCCCGTTGTCTCCCATTATTCTTTTCTTTAAATACCATGGATACTTACCCATCTTTAACATTTCAACATCATGATTTGACTCAATTAGCAATAGGTCACTTTCTTCTAAGTGATTTAACAACTGCCTGTTCATATGACCTATGTCTGTTGCTGTTGTTATCTTTTTATTATCTACAAAAAAATTAAACCCCACTGGTTCTATTGCATCATGAGGAATGGGAAAAGCATTCACAAAAATATCCCCTATTTCAAAGCCGCATCCTGTATTAAAGTACATTTTATTTTTAGCACTCACAGGTCCTAATGCTCTTTCCATCTCACACCAGGTTTTTTCATTTGCATATATGGGAATATCAAATTTTCTGGAAAGTACTCCAGCCCCTTTGGTATGGTCGCTGTGTTCATGGGATATTAAAATAGCACATATTTCAGTAGGATTCTCTCCTATAGCACAAAGTGCTTCTATTATTTTTTTCCCACTCAAACCACTATCTATTAGCAATTTAGTCCTGCCTGAAGAAATAAAAATAGAATTTCCACTGCTTCCACTATATAAACTACAAAATTTTATCATTTGTAAATCTCCTGTCTAAATTCTAAAACGTCTTTTTAAAACTAATGCTCCTTGATTCTCTTTATTCTAGCACCTAAAGCCTCAAGTTTTTCCTCTAATTTTTCATATCCTCTATTTATATAATATGTATTATACACTTCTGTTTCACCTTCTGCAACAAGACCTGCAACAACCATAGCCGCTCCTGCTCTCAAATCAAGTGCTTCTACAGGTGCACCGGTAAGCTTCTTTACCCCTTCTATAACTGCCATTCTTCCTTCAACCCTTATAGAAGCACCCATGCGTTTTAATTCATCAACATACTGAAATCTGGACTCCCAAACCCCTTCTGTAATTGTACTTGTGCCATCTGCTAAGCACAAAACTACACAAATAGGTGGCTGTAAATCCGTTGGAAAACCTGGATATGGAAGAGTTTTTATATTTGCCCTTCGGATATCAGGAGTGCCCTTGACTCTTATCCAGTCCTCGCCTTCTATAACTTCAACATTCATTTCTATAAGCTT
>JAAYTS010000243.1 GCA_012517995.1 Clostridium sp. | reverse complement strand
TTAATAGACAATGATATTGGCTGTGGTATGAGTATGTTTATGACAGACATAAAAAGAAGGAAATTTAAATTTGATAAAATAGTCAAAAAACTAGAAAGTATTGAGGATTTAAGAGAAATTCCACTGCCGGGGGAAGAAAATTTAAACAGCTATATAGATTTACTAGGTGAAAACCTTGGTACTATAGGGGGAGGCAATCATTTTGCAGAGATTCAGGAAGTTGATGCAGTATTTGATGAAGAGACCTTTTTGAATTTAGAATTTGACAAAAATCAGATAATGCTTTTGGTTCACAGTGGCTCTAGGGGTCACTTACATATTTGGTAATGTCTACGGATAAAAGGGAAGGAATTTTAAGTTAAAAAAGAAACAAAAACATATAGAACAATTATTTAAATTTTGATATAATATCCTTGTTAACACTTTTATACAAGGGGGTCTATAAAATGGCTGAAAAGAAAATACTTATGTTAGTGGGGGACTATGTTGAAGATTATGAAGTAATGGTTCCCTTTCAAGCACTTTTAATGGCAGGTTACACAGTTCATTCAGTATGTCCTGACAAAAAGGCTGGGGAAGTGGTCCGTACCTCAATACATGATTTTGAAGGAGATCAGACTTACAGTGAGAAAAGGGGACACAATTTTGCTTTAAATGCCACCTTTGATGAAGTTGAAGCTAAAGATTACCATGCCCTTGTTATACCTGGAGGCCGGGCACCAGAGTATATAAGGCTGAATAAAAAGGTTTTGGAAATGGTAAAGCATTTTGATGAGGAAAACAAACCAATTGCTGCTATATGCCATGGACCTCAGATTCTCACTGCCGCAGGTGTTTTAAAGGGGCGAGAATGTGCAGGATATCCAGCTGTAGCTCCGGACATAGAAGTGGCAGGTGGCAAGTACATAAATTTAGATATGGATAAAGCCCACGTGGAGGGTAATCTGGTTACTGCACCGGCTTGGCCGGCACATCCGGATTGGCTTGCTAAACTTCTAAAAGTACTGGGTGCAGAAATAAAGATATAATAAAAGATATAGTATGTAGATAATATGAGATATAATATAGCATATAGATAATATAAGAGATGGTATAAAGACAAAGGTGTTGTTGAAGGGGTATTTTCAACAACACCTTTTTAAATTAAAATTTTTTACCACAGATGGTGAACACTGTCCCTAATATATTTGTCGTATATATTCTTCACTGCTTCCATTTGTTCTGCTGACAACTCGGGCATGTCTGATGAAGCAGCATTTTGCATCACCTGTTCAGGGGTTTTACCTCCAGGTATAGTACAGCTTACAGCATCTTCCATAAGAATCCATTTGAGGGCAAACTGTGCCATTGTATAACCATCAGGCTTTATTTTAGAAAGCTCTTCAACGGCTTTTAATCCTAATTCAAAATCTACTCCAGAGAAAGTTTCACCCCTGTCAAAGGCTTCCCCTTTTCGATTGAATTTTCTGTGGTCATCATCTTCAAAAGAGGTGTCCTTTGTCATTTTTCCGGTAAGAAGTCCGCTGGCTAAAGGAACGCGTACAATTATACCTATATTGTTTTCCTTTGCTTTTTTAAAAAACACTTCGGCAGGTTTGTGCCTGAACATATTGTATATTATCTGAACGGTACTTACATTAGGGTAGGTTATTGCTTTTAAAGCTTCATCCACAGTTTCTACACTTACGCCATAATAAGCAATTTTCCCCTTTTTCACAATTTCGTCCATACCGCAAAAAAGCTCTTGATTATCATAAACCTCTGGTGGAGGGCAGTGGAGCTGTAAAAGGTCAATTTTATCAACATCAAGATTTTTAAGGCTTCTATCTATAAAGCTTTCGATGTTTTCCTTTGTATAGCCTTCGGCTGTATGAGGATTTAGTCGCCTTCCTGCTTTAGTTGCTATATAAAAGCTTTCCTTTGTACTTTTAGAAAGCTTAGAAAGCAGCTTCTCACTTCTACCGTCACCGTAAACATCGGCGGTGTCAAAGAAGTTAATTCCCTCTTCAAGAGCTTTTTCCAAAGCTTTCATGCTTGTACTGTCATCAACACTTCCCCAGGTTCCTCCTATTGCCCAGGCACCAAAGGAAATTTCGGAAACTTTGTAACCTGTCTTTCCAAGTACTCTATATTTCATAATTAGCCTCCTTTATAATATTTATTTATTATAAAAATATAATATCATAGCAGCTGCTGCAATAACAGCAGGTTATTTGTTTTTATAGATTTTATAACACCGTTTATATTATAGTCTTGTTATAATTTCAAGCAGTTCCTTTGGAGTGTCAGCCAAATAATGGGGATTATTTTTTTCAAGAAGTTCTTTTGAGTCAAATCCCCACGTAACTGCAATAATGCTGATTTTACATTTTTTGCAAGCCGCAATATCCCTTTCCTCATCACCTATATAAACAACATCATCTTTTTTTAAATTATTTTGCTCAATAAATGCATTTATAGTCAAATGTTTTCCAAAAAGATTTCTAGAAGAATGGATCTGGTTAAAGCCGTCAATTTCATTTTTCTTTAATACCTCTTTTATTATATCTTCTGAATTTGAAGATATAATATTAAGGTTAAAATTTTCTTTTTTTAAAGCGCTTATAACTTCTCTCATTCCTTCAAAAACTTTAACATTGGGAAAGTAATGTTTAAACTTGTTTTTTGCTTTATTAATTAGAAAAGGTAGTTTATAAATAGGTATGGAAAGAAATTCACACTTTTTAACAATTGACAGTTTGCTTAAAATTAAATAATCATCAGGGGTTATTTTTTTGTAGTTGTATTCCCCAGCCAATTCATTATACATTTCCACTGCTGAATCTATTGAATTAACTATTGTTCCGTCAAAATCAAATACAAGTGTTTTGGACATGTGCATACATCCTTTATTTTTGATAAATACTATTATACATATTTCTATTATATATAAGTTGTGGGGTTAATGTAAATTAACAATTTTCCAAACAAAACACACAAAAAATAACATTAAAAATACTATTGACATTTCTTAAAACATATATTATACTGATATAGTCGCATTGAGATGGTGCGCTCAATGCCGGAGTGGCGGAACAGGCAGACGCACAGGACTTAAAATCCTGCGGGAGATCAAATTCCCGTACCGGTTCGATTCCGGTCTCCGGCACCAATGACGTCGCGGGATGGAGCAGTACGGTAGCTCGTCGGGCTCATAACCCGAAGGTCGGGGGTTCAAATCCCTCTCCCGCAACCAAAGAAAATAAACCTTAGAGTCAAAAGGCTCTAAGGTTTATTATTTGCACTTTGCAATCCAAACAACCAATTTTTTATTCTCCTAAAAACTCCTTTAAATTCAGGCTTGTCCAAATAACCGTTTTTGTAAAAGAAATCTTCGTGAAGTATTAATAATTCCATATAAGTATCGTCTAGTTGTCTGATTAGATCTTGTTTTTCTTTTGGAATGATGTTTTCTAATGATTTATATAATTTAGAGTAACGTCTGTTAATTTCTCTGCATTCTTTTGTTTTTTCTAATTTTTCAGCTAAATAATCCAGTCTTTTGGTATAGCTATTAGGGTCTTTAATGTCTACGCAGGCACTCTCAATATTTTTATTCATTACCTCTCCTTGCTCCTTAATATAAATTATAAAATTAAATAATGTCTTGATTTACATACATTTTATATCAAAAACGCAAATATTTCTATTGTATTTATGCATAAAATTTCACAATATTTCTATATATAATATACTATTTAAAAAAAATCAAGCATATAAAAGCACTCTTTTAAACTTTTAAAGTTTAAAAGAGTGCAAATAACTTTTTATATTTAAGAACTAATCTAAAACTTTTATTTCTGCTGCATCAGCTGAAATAGATTCAACATCAGTTTCGTAATAAGTAATTTCTATTTCCATATCTTTTTCAAGTGAATATGGAGAGATGCTATCCCCGTTACTATTCAAAAACTTTGTGTTTTCAGATACAGAAAAACCAAAGGTAGCATACTCATCTGACTCTTCTAAATATTGAGTTAAAAAAACATATTTTACTTGATTGTCATCATCAAAACTAACGTTTCTGAGTTTTCCTGAAATAGTTCCTGTTGCACGTTCTCCACTACATGCCGATATGAAAATAAGAAGAACAATGCTTATTAAAATGAGAGAAATTTTTTTTAATTTCATAATCATAACCCCTTTTTTATTTTAAAGTGTTGTTTGACATATGAACTTTTTTATACATTATACATTGTAGCACTTTTATTTAAAATCTCCAAGTGTTTAAGGCATATTATTTTAGATTTATTCTTACCTTCTAGAAGGAATAATAAAATTAATAGATAAAAAAGCGGGCTAGAATATTTTGTGCTGCACCTAAGACTAAAATTAGAATAAATTGATTCTGGATAATGATATAATAAAAATGGTAGAATCCAAAAATAATGGTACAACTTTTGTAAAAATGTTAATATTAAAGTTATTGGAGAAGCATAAATAAAAATTTATGGTGAAAGGAACTAATATGGATAGAATACTTAAAGTAATGAGTGCAGTAAATGAATATTTTGAAAAAGAATCTCCAAAACCTCCTTTGAGCAAATTGCTACATATCTATGGAGTGGGATATTTGTCAGCTGCTATTGCATCAGCCAGGGGACTTGATATGGAATTGGCATTTATCATTGGAATTTTACATGACATAGGTAAACTAAAAACAAATGTAGATAGTAGTGGTGTCAGTCACAATGTTGAAGGTGAGAAAATAGCGAAAGAGTTGTTGACAAATTTAAACAGCTTCACTCAAGAAGAAATTAAAATTATATGCCAGGCTATCCGCAATCATCCAAATAAGAGGTTTATAGACACTGAATATGATGAGCTGATAAAGGATGCGGATGTTATTGAAAAAGTATTTATAGAGAAAAAAAAATTTAAAAATAAAAGATATAAGAGAAGAAGATTAAAAAATACCCTTGGTGAATTTGGACTTGAGCATTATCCCGAAGAGGGTTAAATTCTTGTATACTATGCATTTATGAAGGAGTATGTAAATTCCATAAAAAATTATTTAAAAATTGCTTGACTTTTATTTAGGTTATTGCTACAATATTAAAGCGTGCTGGACATGTGATAATAACATGGCGGCGTAGCTCAGTTGGCAAGAGCATACGGTTCATACCCGTAGTGTCGTTGGTTCAAATCCAATCGCCGCTACCAGCATTTTAAAAATTTATGCAAGGCCCATTGGTCAAGCGGTTAAGACACCGCCCTTTCACGGCGGTAACAGGGGTTCGAGTCCCCTATGGGTCACCACATGTGTGGGCGCTTAGCTCAGCTGGGAGAGCACCTGCCTTACAAGCAGGGGGTCACAAGTTCGAGCCTTGTAGTGCCCACCATTTTTATATAACAGACATATAATTAGTATTAATAAGATGTTTATAAAAGTTTTGTACAGGATTTAACAACCTTCTAACTATGTTTTGAAAATAAACATAATTAGAAGGTTTTATTTTTGTATGAATTTTAAAAAGTTTTTGACTAAATACTACATAATTATTAAAAAGTATCTATGTGTTCAAAGTTATATCAATATATAAAGCTTGTTTCTTTAAGTTAGTCTGATGTAATCCTAAGGTGTGTTTTGTGGATACATGTCACAAAAATTTTTTATATTTGCAACTTAAAATGACAAATATTTTTTGTTGAGTTGTATATAATCGGTTTTGCGTAAAAGGCATCAAAATAAATTTTTAAAAAATTAGGGGGTTACAAAAGATGAAGCCACAATTTTTTTCTTATGAAAAGTCAGAAAGTTTAGGCAGAGTTTATGGAGGGATGGGGAGAAACATCCTTTCACACCTGACTTTTTCAAAAACCAACATCTTAATGTTTTTAGCAAGTTTTCTTTTAGGAAGGGTTTCGCTGTTTCAAGGAACTATGCCTTTTGGGATAGCTTTTTTTGCTGCAGCTTCAACAAAAACATTTAACAAAATATTAATGGCAATGGCTGTATTGGCAGGAATGATAACAGGCGGTGCTGTAGAAGAGGTATTTACTGCATTTGTATTTATTGGTATATTTTCGCTTTTAAACAAAATACTAAAAAACATTAAATTAAAAGAGGATTATAAAATAGCGATTATTGGGCTGATAAGTGCACTAATACCACAAATATATATGGTGTATTTAAAAGGGCTTTTATTATACGATTTATTAATGGCTATTTTTTATTCAGGATTGATTTTTTCACTAATATTCATTTTTAGAAGCAGCGGTCTGTTATCTCATGATGTAAAGAAAAATACATATTCAAATGAAGAAATAATAAGCATAGCAGTGTTGGCAGCTTTGTTGTTGTCAAGTGTCAGTGATATTAATTTTATGGGATTTACATTGACAAACATATTGGGAATTTTATCAATATTAATATTCAGCACAAGGTTAGGACCTGGGGTTGGTGCAGCTGTAGGAGTAATAGTGGGGCTTGTGGTAAGTATGTCCAATCCGGCGGCACCACCTGTTATAATCAGTTCTTATGCTTTTTGTGGGCTTTTGACAGGTGTATTTAAAAACCTTGGGAAAGCAGGAGCAAGCATTGGTTTTATAGTGGCAAATGCCTTGCTTACTTTATATTTAAATGGTTCCACAGAGATTCTTATACATATAAAGGATATACTTATAGCCTCTATAGCTTTCATACTTATTCCTGAAAAAGTAATGGAAAACACATTTGGATTTTTAGATACAAAATCTAAAGTTAAGGATAAAATTGGCTACAGCGAGAGAATTAAAGAGCTAACAGTAAATAAACTCAATAATTTTGCACTAACCTTTAGTGAAATATCAAAGACTTTTAATGAAATATCCCAAACAAAAATGGTTACTAACAAACAGGATATATCCTCTTTATTTGACAGAGTTGCTGATAAGGTCTGTAAAAACTGCAGCTTGTGTATGTATTGCTGGGACAGAAATTTTTATAATACCTATCAGGTAATGTTTAAAATAGTTGAGGCTCTAGAAAGAAAAGGATGGATTGATGAAAAAGATATACCAAGAAGCTTTATTGGAAAATGTGAACATGTAGCAGAATTTGTAAAAGAAATTAACAATATATATGAGTTATTTAAAGTAGATATGGTTTGGAAAAATAAAGTGGGGGAAAGCAGAGGCCTTATATCCCAGCAGTTAGACGGATTATCAAAGGTTATATCAAATCTTGCATCAGAAATTAATACAGATATTAAATTTAAAAGGAAATTTGAAGATGATTTATTATTGGAATTGGATATGGCAGGAGTAAAAGTGAAGGATGTTATAATATATGAAAACAAATGGGGAAAATGTGAAGTGAATGTTTTTCACAAAGAATGCAAGGGGAAAAACAAGTGTGTAGATATAATAGAAAGCAAGGCATCCCAAGTTTTAGGTAAAAAGATGGTTAAAGACAGGACTGAATGTATTTATAATCACAAAACCAATATATGCAATTTAAAACTAGTTGAAGAAGAGGTTTTAAGTGTTACCACAGGAGTAGCCCGAATGTCAAAACATGAAGGGCAGGTTTGTGGGGATAATTACACTTTTATGAATACAGGTGATGGGAAATATATTATAGCTTTAAGTGATGGAATGGGAGCAGGTCAAAAAGCTTTTAATCAAAGTAATGCTGCTATAAATTTGCTGGAGCAGTTTATAGAGACTGGGTTTGACAAAGACACTGCAATAAAACTTATAAACTCTATTCTTGTGCTGAAATCCGATGAAGATTCTTTTGCAACAATTGACCTTACTGCTGTTGATTTATATGATGGAAAAGTTGAGTTTGTAAAAATAGGAGCTGTTCCAACATTCATAAAAAAAGAAGAAAAGGTTGAAGTTGTAAAAGCTGTTTCACTGCCTGCAGGAATACTTAGTAATATTGAAACAGAACTTATTTGCAAAAAAGTTGATAATGGAGATTTTATTATAATGATGTCTGATGGGGTAGTTGACTCATTTCTAAAAGAAGAAGAAGGAGAGCAGGCATTGGTAAATTATATTGATAACATTAAAAGCATTAATCCCCAGGAAATTGCCGATATTGTACTAAACAAAGCCCTTTCTAACTGTGGTAAAAGGCCTTTAGATGATATGACTGTCATGGTGGCAAAAATATGGAATCGGTAAGTTAAAGAAATAAATATTACATGTATAATTTTCACAATTCCGAAACAAACTAATTTTGAATATATATTTCGGAGGAACTGTATGGTATATGATGAAACTAAGAAAATTATAATTGTAAAAAATATACCTTCAAATTTAATTGAAGAAGCTATTTTAATTTTAAAGGGCAACCCTAAAAAAGAAGAAAAAAATAGTAAAGGTCAATATGTAACAAGTGAATATAAGAAAAACCAATATATTATAAAGGAAGCAGAAGAGGTTATAAAAAACTGTGTTTATGGGAAAAAAAGTTTAAATAATTTAGCAGTTGAGTTAAATCTAAAGCCAAGCTTTTTTAGACTCAGAATGTTTGCAAATACCATAGTAAATATTGTGATGTTAGGAAGTATAGTCCTTCTGATTCTAATGGTTGCAAAACTTTTATAGCTAAACTCGTTTAGCCAAAGCTAAACGAGTTTAGCTCTGTTAATTTTGAAAATTTGTTTTATTTACCTACCTTAAAACACAAAAAATAGAATGTTTTAAATTTTTTTTAAAAGTCAGTATATTTTCTTATATAAAGGTTATTTAAAAGTTCGGAATATAAATCAATAATACAAATTACAAGAAAAAAAGTCAACTTTTCTTCAATATAAATCATAGGATTTTATGTAAGAAAGGAATAAAATATAATAAGAGGTGTATAATTTTTAATATACTATGTAGGGAATTGGAGAAAATTATAAAGTATTCATATGGGAATTAGAGAAAATAATAATGTCTGCAAGCCTAATAAGGAATTTATTTTAAGTTCAATAAGTCAAAGCTCATTATCTAGTGATTGTCCATTCTAAAAGTACATCTCATTAAATCTAATTAAATAGGTTAATAATTAATTTTATTAAAAATAAAAGAGAGGGGAGCTCAAAATGAAACAAAAAGTGACAGTAATTTTGGCGCTTATAATGTGCATTACAATTTTAATTGCGCCAAATGTACAAGCACGTACTTTGACATCTAATGAAACCGGTAATCATGGCGGTTATGACTATGAATACTGGAAAGACTCAGGAAACGGTACTATGGTTCTAAAAGACGGTGGTACATTCAGTTGTCAGTGGAGTAATATAAACAATATATTATTCCGTAAAGGCCGCAAATATGATGAGACT
>JAAYTS010000242.1 GCA_012517995.1 Clostridium sp. | reverse complement strand
GTTAATTCGTACAAGTATGATGCATTTGGCAATATAGTTGAGGCAAAGGAGCAGGTGCACAATAGGTTTAAGTATGCAGGTGAACAGTATGACCAGGTAACAGGGCAGTATTATTTGAGGGCAAGATTTTATAATCCTGTTATAGGTAGGTTTACACAGGAGGACACATACAGAGACGATGGATTAAATCTGTATACTTATGTAAAGAATAATCCTGTTAAGTATATTGACCCTAGTGGGTATAGTTGTGAAAGTAAAAGTGATGTTTATTTTGGAGATTTAATGTCACCAGAAGATGCCGCAAGGTACAGCGAATATTGGAGAAAATCAGGTATAGGTTCCGAAAAAACATGGAGAGAGTTTAAAGAACATAATCCAAATGGTACTATTGATGATTATTTTAGACTAGTTAAAGAGCAATCGCCTTGGCCAGATGGTTATAATCCGTATGAAAATATAATTAATTTAAAAGAGGGTGATACGTTTTATATGGTTCTTGATAAAAAGCAAAGAGTAACACAACCTGGTGGATTTGGAATATTAGATGAAGTTCCTAGTGTTGAGTTTGCAAGAAATGATATGGCAATAAAATTAGACTGGAAAAAAGATTGTAGGAAAGTTGTTCAGTATAGAGTGAAACCTGGGGTGGAATTGAAAGTTCCATCTGGGCCAATAGGTCCACAAATAGATTTGAAAGCAGATAGATATTTACCTGGAAATACTTCATTGACGCAGTTAGACTTATTTAATGGAATGGGAAAAATCAATAGGAATGATTATATTGAATACGTGCCAGGTAGTAAAAGAAGATTAGATTAAGGAGGATTTTAATTATGCAAATAGACGTTGAATATAATGATTCTGAAGTTACATGGAACTATAATGGGAGAAATATTAAATATTCCAAGGAAGGAATAGAGTTTGCATCTGAAGATAATAATTTAATTTATATTGAAGTTTATCATGATGGCATTTATGAGTATCAATATGTAAATTTTGAAGGTAAGTTGCTTTTTTCATATTGCATAGATACAGAAACAGTTACAATCTTTGAGCCAGATCATAGAATAATAAAAATACCATCGATGCAAGATTTATCTCTTAGTAACAATCAAAGCTTTTTTGTTCTTGTTGGGGAAGGTAATGATAGTAGATTAAGAGAATATAATTTTCAGGGCGAAATGGTTAAAGAGTATTTACCTCCAACAGGATATTCATTTTATCGAATTGTTGAGATTAATCCGGTAATAGAGGTTGTATGTCAAGGTAATGAACAATTTAAAGATAAATTTGGAAGAAATGATTGGAATTTTACTTTAGATGCAGAGACAGGTGAGTGGAAGAGAAGTTCATTAGCTTATTAATTTGACATGAAACTACATGCCCGCAAAAATGTGAATAATTATGCGGTGAGGCCAAGCAAGATTGTGTAGTACAGCGGGTGAAAAACCTGATGAGTAAACCTTCATACAAAGAATTTTATGCGATTCTTGGTATAAGGCTGTCTTAAAAGGTTTAATACCTTTAATAGCAGTTCTATAATTAATGGGAGAAGGTGGCTATTATACTTTTAAAAGAATAGCCACCTTTATCATATGATTGTTTCAATAGAATAGAGAGAGTAAGAAAGTCCAATGGTGAATATATTAGGAATTTTATGATCCTGAAGGACTAAAAAGCAAAATTGAAGAGAACGGCAAAGGAGCATGGTTTATATATGACGGCAGGGACATTATAGCAGAGCTTGACGGAGAGAAGCTGAGGGCTGCAAGTATCCGAGGCCATGAGCTGCTGATGCAAAAAGATGGAGGTGGTAATGAATATTATTATCTCAACAATGCCCATGGTGATGTGGTAGGGCTTGTAGATTCAAAGGGCACAGTAGTTAATTCATACAAGTATGATGCATTTGGCAACATAGTTGAGGCAAAGGAGCAGGTGCACAACAGGTTTAAATATGCCGGTGAGCAGTTTGACCAGGTAACAGGGCAGTATTACCTGAGGTCGAGGTTCTATAACCCTGTTATAGGGAGGTTTACACAGGAGGATACGTACAGAGGCGATGGCTTGAATCTGTATGCGTATGTAGGGAATAATCCTGTGAACTATGTTGACCCAAGCGGGTATAGTAGTTGTAAGAGGAAGTCTAACCTATGGAATGATTTTCAAAAATCTAAGAAAGGGCAATTTAAATCTAGATCAGAGGCTGCTGCTGAATATAAACGACTTATGTCATTAACACAATTAAGTCATAATGCAACTTCAGGTGCTGTTCTAAAAGCTACACCAGGAAAGACAACAACGATCCTTGGAACGTATTTGAAGGATACACAATATATCGTAAATGAACTAGGTAATATTAAGACATTAAATTTTGGACCAAGAGAAAATTATTTTAATGTTTTGAATGTACCAGATGAGTTGTATATAAACCCAACTCAATTTTGGAATGAGTATAATCAGCCTTGGCTAGACAATGCAATAGCAAGAGATGATATAATTATATTAGCTACAAAACCAGAAACTAAGATTGGAAGCTTATTTAGAAAAAATGCTTCAGGTAATTTAGAATTATCAGGCTTTGGAAAAGAATATTTGCATTTAAGGAAAAATGGGTATGTATTTGATGCTAAAACTAATCAAATAATTAAAAAATAACGGAGTGTGTTAAAATGTCAAATTTAGAAGAAGCAAAGAAGTATAATGAAGAGTTTGATAAAATTTTAAAGGAAACAAAGATATTTACTAGAGAGTTATTCGAAAAGTTTTATAATGCTTATTCTTACGATACTCCTACAACTCATAATTGGCTTATTAATAAATTAAAGATCATTAAAGAGCGTCTTGGAAAAGGCGATACTTTGCCAGTTGAGAATAGTAAGATTGTATTAAATAAGGATAACTTTTTGGAATGGGTTGAATTAGAGTTTCCGGGTTGTACAGATATATAATTATGAGTATATAAGTTACAAAAAATCCGGGTATTTCCTGGATTTTTGTATATTTTTTATAAATTGATTAGTTAAAGTAATTAAATCAACTTTTTCAGGAAACAACTGATAGCTTTGCCTTGATATTATTGGGCAAAGAAGTGACAAAGTAGCTGAGAAACTCGTTATTTGTTTCTTTTGTCAAAAACAGTTTTTCCTGAAATCAGTTTTTAAAGCGTAAGCGTCAAGAAATTAACGTCTAGAATTAAACTTTAATAAATGATATACCTATCTTTGACACTTGTGAGACAATAAAACTCTGGTAAACCTAGTGATACAGGCATTCCAGAGTTTTTGTGTTTTTTAGAAAGTGCGTAATATTTAATTCTTTTTCATATTTTTGATAATATTTTTCATTACTTTGTTAC
>JAAYTS010000241.1 GCA_012517995.1 Clostridium sp. | reverse complement strand
TTTAAGCAGCAGGGATAATTACAAATACAGAGAGTATGTAAAACCGGGACAAAAAATGTACAAAATAACAGAAACAACAGAGGTGGACATTATTATAAACAAGGACAATATAAACACTTTTACACATGCACATATGCCGGACGGTGAGTATTACATAAAGGTATGGATGGATAATGTTGATTTAGGAAGCAGCAGCCTTGCATATAGCTCATTGGGTACATTAAGCGGGGTAATGCTAGATGAAATGTATATTACAGTAAAAGGCTCCATGTATGATGATTAATAATGGTTTGTATTTGTTATTTTTATGATGCATCTTAAATGAAAACATGCCATTAGTCACGAAATAAAGTGACTAATGGCATTTAAATTTTCATATTGAAGATGTTATAATGAATTCTATAATTATGATGGTGGCAAAGCAGGTAATTATACTTTATGGAAACTCGCTAAATACAAGCTTTTTCTTGTTATTATACTTCTTTTATGGTACTATGTAGGTATTTAAAACTAAACAAAACGAATGTCTATACTCTGTTTTATAGGAGGTGTTAGAGTCATCAAGTTAAAAAGAGACTTTTATGAAAGAGAAACATTAGAAGTGTCGAAAGAACTTTTAGGGAAATATATTGTGCGTACTACAGAAGAAGGCATCACTGTGGGTAAAATTATTGAAGTGGAAGCCTATATGGGGTCTTTGGATGCTGCCGCACATACTTTTAACGGGAAGAGAAGTGAACGTACAGAAGTTGCTTTTGGTCCCGGAGGGTATGCATATGTATACCTTATTTATGGAATGTACCATTGTTTTAACATTGTCACTAATGTAGCAGAAAAGCCAGAAATGGTTCTTATCCGAGCTGTTGAACCAATTGAAGGAATTGAACTTATGCAAAAACGTAGAAAGACTGAAGTTTTGCGTAATTTGTGTAGTGGTCCAGGTAAGTTGTGTCAGGCTATGGACATAACTAGAAAATTACATGGCATAGATTTATGTGGAGATAATTTATATCTTCTAGACAATGAGAAGATACAAGAAGAAAATATTCTTTCTACACCAAGAATTAATATTGACTATGCAGGAGAAGCCAAAGAATATCCATGGAGGTTTTTGATAAAAGATAATAAGCTTATTTCAACATTAAAACATGTAAAGAAGTAAAATTAAAAACTAATCCAGATATGGGGGTCAAATATGAATAAAAGTAAAGTGAAGTTGATTTCTGTAGCATTAGTGTCAGCAATTGTTGGTGGAAGTCTTATTTTTATATTAAATAATATTAATGGTAACAATTATGTTCCGACAGAAAACAGGGTCTTTGACAATAAACAGTTTGACAATGTTAATATAGAAGATACCCTTGTTTTTTCTCATGGCAGTGGGTTTTATGATAAGGAATTTTTATTGCAAGTTCATTCAGAAAATGGAAGTGCCAAGATATATTACACATTAGATGGCAGCGAACCAAATACTGAGTCTTATCTATATGAAGATGGAATTGAAATTAAAGACAGGAAGGATGATGAGAGTATTTATTCTAGAATCCGTGATATAGCTGATGGGTTTAGGCCCCCATCTAATGTATATAAAGCAACGGTAGTGCGGTGCAGAGCTTTTAAAGATAACAATCCTACAAGTGAAATAATTACAGCAACTTATTTTGTAGGTGATGATGCCAAAGACAGGTACACATTACCTATCATATCCCTTGTATCCGATCCTTATAACTTATTTGATTACAACCATGGAATATATGTAAAAGGTGAGTATTATGACAAGTTGTTTGATTCATCATTGGAACCATGGGAATTAGAAGGTAATTATACTCAAAGAGGCAGGGAATGGGAAAGAGAGGTTTGTATAGAGTATTTTGATGATGGTGAGGCTAAATTCAGCCAAAATGTAGGCATACGCATACATGGAGGCGCAACACGCAGCTATCCTCAAAAGAGTCTTAGATTTTATGCCAGAAATGAATATGGAGCGGAGTATATAGAGTATCCTGTTTTTGGAAACAGAAAAATAGTGCAAGAGGATAATGTGACAGACAAGTTTAAAACGCTGCTACTTAGAAATGGTGGTAATGACGCTCAAAGTACAATTTTTAGAGATGCAATGATGCAAAGCCTTGTAGAGCATACCTCTTTAGATGTACAGGCATATAAACCTGTAATATTATTTTTAAACGGTGAATATTGGGGAATTTACAATATAAGAGAGAGGTTTGATAAATATTATTTTGAGAATTACTATGGTGTTAGTGAAGAGGAACTGGTAATTATGGAAAAGGACGGAGAACTGGTTGAAGGTACAGAGGAAGATGTGGCATATTACAGAAATATGATTGACTATATTAAAAATAATTCAATGAAAGATTCTAAACACTATCAATACATATCCACTCTTATAGATATTGAAAATTTTATTTTATACAATATGGCTCAAATATTTTTTGACAATACAGATTGGCCTGGCAATAATAATGATTTTTGGAGAGTACGTAAAGAAACTTATGACGAAGATGCTCCTTATGGGCATGATGGCAGATGGCGCTGGCTTTTGTATGATACTGATTTTGGTTTTGGACTATACCCTTATTATGGAGGCTATAATAATAATACGCTGGTTCATGCAACTAAAGCAGGTGAAACTGAGTGGCCAAATCCTGACTGGTCTACCCTGATACTGAGAAACCTTTTGGAAAATGAGGAATTTAAAAATCAGTTTATAAATACTTTTGCAGACCATTTAAATACATCTTTCAAACCTGAATATGTTACTAAAAGAATTATGGAGTTTAAAAACTTACTAGAACCTGAAATAGTTGAACATACTTCCAGATGGCGTCCATGGCCAAATTGGGAGAAGAATGTTAATGTGATGCTTGAATTTGCAGAAAAAAGATCGGATATTCAACGAGAACACATTTCATCATTTTTTAATCTTGATGGAGATTCAAATATAAATATTGATGTTTCAAATAAACAGCACGGTTATATACGTATTAATTCAATAGATATTAATGACAAAACCCCTGGGGTTGAAGAATCTGTATATCCATGGACAGGACGTTATTTTAACGGTATACCTGTTTCTATAACTGCTGTACCTTTAGATGGATATGAGTTTGTCAGGTGGGAAGGAGATGTAATTGGAAGCAGCCAGACTATAGAAGTTGTATTAAAAGAAGATATAGAAATAAGAGCAGTATTTAAATAACAAATAATAGCATAGGGTCAACCTGTTGTTGAATATCTTTATTGTATAATTGACAAAAGGGGGAAGTGCTGTTATGATTCTTGAACTTAAGAAGGATAAAATACTTTTAGTAGCATTAATTGTTCTCCTCTCAATAACAGTGTATAACTTAAAATATAGCTTAAATTCAAAAGCAATAGAAACAACAAATGTAAAGCCACTTAAAAAAACAGTAATTATAGATCCAGGGCATGGTGGAGAAGACCCTGGTGCAGTTGGTGACCAAAGCCAACTAAAAGAAAAAGATATAAATTTAATTGTAGGAAAAATGCTAAAAGAACTTCTTATAGAAGACGGCTTTGATGTTATTATGACTAGAGAAGAAGATGGGCTTTTATATGAAGAAGGAACCAAAGGATATACAAACAAAAGAAGGCAGGATTTGCAAAAACGTAAAAAAATAATGGATGAATCAGAAGGGGATATTGTGGTTAGTATTCATATGAATAAATTTCCTCAGCCACAATATCACGGAGCACAGACATTTTTCCCTAAAAACTCTGAAGAAAGCAAAAAACTTGCAGAGTGTATTCAAAAATCACTAAAAGAACTGGTGGACCCTGAAAACAAAAGAGAGGCATTGGTAAAAGACACCGAAATACTTATTTTAAAAAATATAAAAAAGCCTACTGTTATAGTTGAATGTGGTTTTTTATCCAATGCCGAAGAGGAACAAAAACTTTCCACACAGGAATACCAAGAAAAATTAGCTATGGCCATAAAAGAAGGGATAAAAAAATATTATGATAAAGGGTGAAATACAGAGGTCAGTACAGAGGTTTAGCATATGGGTTAGTATATAAGGTTTAATACAAGGAGGTTAAGACAAATTGCTAAACTCTAGGCTGACCTCTTCCCATGTTTTATAAAGATTCTCCAACTTTTTATTAAGTTCATCTTGTTCTTTTTGTAAATCCATAAGTTTTAAATGGTCACTTACTATTTCTTCTGACTGCATTTGTTCATTTATTTCATCCAAACGCCTTTCAATTTCAAATATTTCTTTTTCAGTATTAAGTACTAGCTTTTCTAAGCGTCTCTTTCTTGATTTTTCTTCTTTGCTGGCTAAATGCTGCAGTTTACCAGAAGAAATTTTTTCATTGGCATTTTCATTATTTTCATTTTGAGCATTTATTTTATTTCTGTAAGATAAAAAGTCTTGGTAATTTCCCTTAAAATCTATAATAGAAGATTCATTTTCAATATAAATAATTCTTGAGGCAAGTTTATTAATAAAATATCTGTCATGGGAAACTACAATTAAGGTGTCTTCAAAATCGTCAAGAGACTCCTCTAACACTTCTCTTGAATTAATATCTAAATGGTTTGTAGGTTCGTCCAAAAGAAGAAGGTTTGAACCTGAGAGCATTACTTTAATCAGTGATACTCTGCCCTTTTCCCCTCCGCTTAAAGCGGATATTGGCTTAAAAACATCTTCACCCTTAAAAAGAAACATTGCAAGAGCATTTCTAATTTCTGTTTGTAAAATACCAGGATTTGCATCCCATACTTCATCAAGTACTGTGTTGTCAGGGTTTAATGACTCTTGTTCCTGATCGTAATAACTCATTTTAACATTATAACCATATCGAAAACTTCCAGAAATTTGCTTAAGTTTTCCTGTAAGTATTTTCAAAAGGGTTGTTTTCCCACTGCCATTTGCCCCTAATACAAATACTTTCTCACCTTTTTTTACATTAAAAGTCAAATCCCTAAACAAGGGTTTTCCAGGGAACTCCATTGAAAGATTTTCAACATATAAAACATCTTTTCCACTAGAGATGCTGCTTTTAAATTTTATTTTGATTTTATCAGGCAAATTTTCAGGCTTATCTATTTTTTCTATTCTGTCTATGGCTTTTTGCCTGCTTTCTGCAGCAATGATATTTCTTTCTCTGTTCCATCTTTTTTGCTGCTGGATAAAGGCTTCCATTTTTGCAATTTCCTTTTGCTGTTGCTCATAGTGTTTTTGCTGTATTTCTCTGTCTAAAGTCTTTTGTTTTATATAGGATGAATAATTTCCATTATATAGCTTTACACGACAGTTTTCTATCTCTAAAATTTTGTCAGTAACTTTATCTATAAAAAACCTGTCATGGGAAATAACCATTACAGATTTTCTATATTCTTTTAAAAAGTTTTCTAGCCATTCTATTGAATTAATGTCTAAATGGTTTGTAGGTTCATCCAAAAGAAGAAGGTCAGGTTCTTTTAAAAGAAGTTTTGATAAAGAAAGCCGGGTTTTTTGTCCTCCACTTAATTTGCCAACTTTCAAATCAAAATTATCTTCTGAAAATCCTAAGCCTTTTAAAACACCTTTAGCACGGCTGTTGTACTCAAATCCCCCAAGTGTTGAAAAATCTTCTGACAGGCGGGAGTACTCTTTCATATATGAGTTTAAAGTTTCTTCATTTTTTTCAGTACTTATGCACTTTTCCAACTCTTTTATACGTGCTTCCATATCAATAAAGTGGGAATATACAGTAAGTACCTCTTCAAGTACAGAGTTATTCTCATCAAGTCCGGAATTTTGCTCTAAATATCCAAGGTTTAAGTCTTTAGCAGTGAATATTTCTCCACTTTCAGGGGTGTATTCTGAAGTAATTATTTTAAAAAGGGTGGTTTTACCAGCACCGTTAACTCCTACAATACCTACTTTATCAGTATTTTTTATGCTAAAGGATACATTATTCAATATTTTATTTATTCCAAATGAAAAATTTATTTTGTTGCAGTTTAAAATAATAATGGCAATCACATCTTTCTTTTGAGCTTACAACACCAATTGTAGCAAAAATCATATGTGTAAGCAATATTGACAATAAAATAACAAAGGTGTATAATCACAGTGGTTTAATTGTATTTTCGAGCTATGATGTAGTTCCACCAGTATTTTATATAAGAGGTGAAATGGATGAGTGGAGATAAAAAAATATCCATGGCTGTGATAAAACGCTTACCAAGATATTATCGCTACTTGTCAGATTTACTGAGGATGGATATAACAAAAATATCTTCAAAAGAATTAAGTCAGCGTATGGGAATAACCGCATCTCAAATACGTCAGGACTTAAATTGTTTTGGTGGCTTTGGTCAGCAGGGGTATGGATATAATGTGGAATCTTTGTTTAATGAAATTGGAAATATTCTAGGGGTTAATGATAAGTTTAATGTAGTTATTATTGGAGCAGGCAACATGGGACAGGCTCTTGCCAATTATTCAAATTTTGAAAAGAGGGGTTTTGATTTAGTAGGAATATTCGATGTCAATCCTGATTTAGTAGGAAAAAAGATAAATGGAAGAGAAATATTACACTTTGATTGCTTCGAGGAATTTGTTAAAAATAAAACTATTGATATTGCCATGCTCTGCGTACCTTATGAAAAAACTCCTTCTGTAGCAGAAAGAATAGCTGGTTTAGGAGTAAAAGGACTTTGGAATTTTTCTCCTATGGATTTAAAGATTACTCATGATGTTATTATTGAAAATGTTCATTTAAGTGACAGCTTAATGGTGCTAGGATATAGACTTAAAGAAAAATTAAGAAAAGATGCCAAATTAAAAGGTTAAACTAACAAAAAGGGGCTTATAGCCCCTTTTTAAAAATCTTTGTTTATAATTTTTATAATTATAATTTATTTAACACCGTAATAAATTCAGGGTATGCTATATCTAAAATTTGTGTTTTTCTTATCATAGTTTCTTCTTCTGCTATAAGACCTGCAACACAAAGAGACATTGTAATTGCCGCATCATTATATCCTTCTACAATAGTGCCCTTAAGCTCTTTACCGCCTTCTACAATCATTCCGTCCTCAGTTTCTTTGATAGATGCACCAAGTTTTGAAAGTTCTCTGACTATATATTGTAGTCGGTTGGATTCTTTTATTTTAAACCCGTTTAAATCCTTAAATACTGTGGTTCCCTTTGCCATTGTAGCTGCAACGGCAATAACTGGTATTTCATCAATAAGTCTTGGTATCAAAGCTCCTTTTACTTCTGTTGCTTTTAGAGATGAAGATGTAACTCTTATATCAGCTACTTTTTCGTTATTTACAGTTCTTTCATTGAGAATTTCTATTTTTGCGCCCATTGATTTGTATACATCAAGAATTCCTGTTCTTGTGGGGTTTATCCCTACATTTTTAATTGTTACATCAGAATCAGGCACTAATAGAGCTGCTGTTATAAAATAAGCTGCAGTTGAAATATCTCCAGGTATTTTAATATCGTTGGCATAAAGATTTTCAATTCTTTTAGAGGTTACTTCAAGGCCGTCAATTTTTAGATCCGCTCCTAGATGATTTAGCATTAATTCCGAATGGTCCCTTGACTTGATTTTTTCAATAACTTTTGTTTCGCCATCTGCATAAAGTCCGGCAATAAGCATAGGGGATTTGATATAAGTGTCTAAAACAGATAAGTTGCAAGTTACTCCTTTTAGTTTAGCGGGAGTTATCCTTAAAGGACACAAGTTTCCAGAATCTCTTCCGTCAATATTTGCCCCCATTTGTCTTAAATGTGTTACAACTTTACCTACAGGTTTTCTAAGTGCAGAATCATCTCTAGTCAGAACAGAGCTAAAGGGTTGACCTGACAAAACTCCCAACAGCAATCGCAGAGCCGTTCCAGATGTACCGGAATTTAAAACTGTAGTGGGAGGTTTTAAACTGTAAAGCCCATTTCCGTGAATTCTGACTTTGTTATCCGGCAATATTTCAATTTTTACTTGCATTTTCCTAAAGGCGTTAATTGTATGAAGACAATCTTCATTCATTAAAAGTCCGTCAATTTCAGTAGTCCCTTTTGCCAATGAAGCAAAGAGAATGGCTCTGTGTGAAATGGACTTATCGCCTGGTACCGTTATTTCGCCTCTTAAAGAATCTCTTTTCTCAACTAACACTTTTAAATTCCCCCATTCCTTGAGTATATAAAAACTAGCATATAATTTAAAAGTTGATTTATAACAACTTAAAAACTTCTCTTGAAATTTATCGGGTATTTAAAATATAAGTTTAGTTTTTAGACTTATATTCTAAATACTTTATAACCTTTGCTGGTGAGCAGGTTATAAGATATGTCTACACTGTTAGAATCAGGTAATGTAATCCGTAAGCACCCTTGTTCAAATTCTCTGCTGTTTGATACATTTATATTTTTAATATTGACGCCATTTTGCCCTAGTAAAGTTGCTATATCACCAATTATACCAGGTCTGTCTATTACGTCTACCACCAATTCATGTAAAGGCTGGATTAACCCCTTTTGATTATCTGAAAAGGAATCCCTGTAAGCCTTAGCAGATTTAAAAAAGTTGTAAATGCTACCTGAATCATTATTATCAATATATTCCACAAAACTGTTTAGTGTTTCTATAAAATCAAATATTGTTTTTTTGATTTTTTCTGAATTGCTCAAAACTATATTTTCCCACATTTGAGGGCTGGAAGATGCTATCCTTGTTATATCTTTAAATCCTCCTGCTGCAAGAGTCTGCATTTTTTTATCTTCTGAGTCAGAATTTTTTACCAGGTTCACAAGAGCAGAGGCTATTACGTGGGGTACATGACTTATTGTTGCAGTTATTTTATCATGTATTTGGGCGTCTAGTTTTAATGGAATTGCACCTATTCCTTCAATTATTTTGCATAGAGTATTCATATGGCTGTCTGTAGAATTTTTAGTATGTGAAAGTATATAATAAGCATTTTCAAAAAGGTGGGCATAACTTGATTTAAAGCCCATTTTTTCTGCCCCAGTCATTGGATGTCCTCCAATGAAGCAGGGGGGATTATCCAGTGAGTTGATATAATTTATAATATTGCCTTTTGTACTTGAGGTATCGGTTATTATGCAATTATCTTTAACATTATCTTTAAGTGCCTTTATATATGAAATTGTGATATTAACAGGTGTACATATAAAAATAATGTCTGAGTCAAATATATATTCATCAAGTTTGGAAAAACCTCTTGCTATATATCCTTCTTCAAGAGCCTGATTTAAGGACTTTATATTGTTATCAACTGCTGCTATATTAGTTATATTCATGCGCTCCTTTAAGGCCTTTACAATTGATCCCCCAATAAGCCCAAGACCTATAACAGAGATTTTTTTATCCACCATATTTAAATTCTCTTTCTACTATTTTGGCTATATCTTCAATATCTTTGCACAAATTATCAAATTCTTCAGGTGATAATTGCTGTGCGGCATCTGAAAGAGCCTGTTTAGGATGGGGGTGAACTTCAACAATAAGACCATCTGCACCAGCAGCTATAGCAGCTTTCGAAAGAGCGCTTATGTAAACTGATTTTCCAGCAGCATGGCTAGGATCTACTATTATTGGCAGATGACTTAAATGCTTAATCACTGGTACAGCACTTATGTCTAGTGTGTTTCTTGTAGCTGTTTCAAAGGTACGGATACCTCTTTCACATAATACCACATTATAATTACCTTCACTCATTATATATTCTGCAGCATTTAGCCATTCGTTTATAGTTGTAGCAACTCCTCTTTTAAAGAGAACAGGTTTTTTTGAACGGCCAACTTCACGTAAAAGTTGAAAGTTTTGGACATTCCTTGCACCTATTTGAAACATATCCACATATTTATCTGCTATTTCAACAGCTTTTTCGCTTGTAACTTCAGAAACTATAAGAAGTCCGGTGGCTTCCCTTGCCTCTTTAAGAAGTTTAAGGCCTTCCTCTTCTAAACCCTGAAATGCATAAGGAGAAGTTCTAGGTTTAAAGGCTCCGCCTCTTAAAAACTGGGCACCTGCTTTTTTAACTTCTTTGGCAGCCTCTAATATTTGTTCCTGACTTTCTACTGCACATGGACCAGCCATTACAACCAATTCTTTCCCACCAATTTTAACACCATTTACGTCAATTACACTTGGATTGGGTTTGAATGTTTTACTTGAAAGTTTATATGATTCTGCTATGTGTACAAGTTTTTCTACCCCTGACATTAATTCTAAAGGAACATCACCAAGTTTTCTTTTATCCCCGATAATACCTATGATGGTACGTTCTGTACCCTGGGAAATATGCACTCCAAGTCCTAATGAGCTTATTACTTTTGCTACTTCCTGTATTTCAATTTCCTTAGAATTAGGTTTCATTACAATGACCATAACAATTACCTTCCTTTTATTAATAAAATATTAAAATATTCTTAACATACTAAAACTTATTCTTAATGTACAATGATAAGCCTAAATTGTCAACAGAAATATGTAAGAATAGATGGAGGAAAAAACCATTTACGATTTTTAACATATGTGTTACAATTCTAAGAACGATATAAATTTATTTTAACAAATTTATATCAAATAAAAAGGGAATTTTAATTATTAGTTGAATATAAAATAGGTGTAATAAAGTTATGATATAAAGTTATGATATTATGATATATAGATAGATTATAATTTATGATATATAAAATAGATTATAATTTATGATAAATAGATTATAATATAAAGAGTGAATAAAATACTATCTCTATTAAAAATAACGTTTTTATTAATAATAATGACGCAAATAATAACGCAGAGCCTTATGTAATAATTTAGCACAACTCCTTAAAAAATGCAAACCAAGAAAGGGCTTTTGAAAAGTACAATTAGCTTTTGAAAAGTTCAAATTAAAATATATAAGGGGGAATTATTATGAAAGACCTAAACACTGGAAAAATTCGCAACGTCTGTTTAATGTCCCATAGTGGACATGGGAAGACAACTCTTGCAGAAGCGATGCTTTTTAACACTGGAGTGCTTGAGCGCTTTGGGAAGGTTGAAGATGGTACAACCACCTCTGACTATGATCCAGAAGAAATTAAGAGAAAAACTTCATTGTTCCTGTCTGTATGTCCATGTGAATGGAAAAATCATAAAATTAATATCATTGATGTTCCTGGATACTTTGATTTTATTGGAGAGGTAAAACAGGGGATTAGAGTTTCTGATAGTGCACTAATACTTGTTTCAGCAAAAAGTGGAGTTGAAGTTGGTACTGAAAAAGCTTGGGAATATGCAAATGAAAGACAAATTCCAAAAATGTTTTTTATAAATAAAATGGATGAAGAAAATGCAGATTATGATAAAGTTTTTAATCAGCTTAGAGATACTTTCGGAAATAGTGTTGTTGCAGCGGAACTACCTATAATTGAAGGTGGAAAATTTACAGGTTGTGTTAATGTTGTTAGCATGAAAGCTTTTAAATATGGAAAAGACAAATTAGAGGAAATTGAAATTCCTTCTGATTTAAAAGATAAAGTTGAAGAAGCTAGAAATGTGTTAAATGAAGCTGTTGCAGAGACAGATGAAGAGCTTATGGAGAAGTTCTTTGATGGTCAGGAGTTTACAGCGGAGGAAATAAATAAAGGTATTAAGTCAGGAGTAGAAAATGGATTTATAACTCCAGTGTTTATAGGAAGTGCAGTTAATAACATAGGAGTTAAAAATTTAATGGACTCAATTATAGATTTAATGCCAGACCCAGCCAACCAAAAGGTTGTAAAGGCAAAAAAGAAAGATTCTGATGAAGAGTGTGAGCTGGAAATATCAAAAGATGCTCCTCTTTCAGCTTTAGTATTTAAAACAATTGCAGACCCATTCGTTGGGAAAATATCAATGATTAGAGTATATTCAGGAACTTTGAAATCTGATTCTACAGCGTATAACATAACTACTGGAAAAAATGAAAAGATAGCTCAACTGTTTATGCTAAGGGGTAAGAAGCATATACAGGTGGAACAGCTGGTAGCAGGAGATATAGGGGCAGTTGCAAAGCTTCAAAATGTTAATACAAATGATACTCTTTGTGCCCAGTCCAATGCTGTGGAACTAGAAAAAATAGTTTTCCCAGAACCTGTTTTGTCCATGGCAATCCAGCCTAAGGCAAAAGGTGATGAAGAGAAAATCGGAAGTGGTCTTAGCAGACTTCAGGACGAAGACCCAACATTTAAAGTGGAAACAAATACAGAAACAAATCAAATGCTTATTTCGGGAATAGGAGAAGTTCACTTAGATGTTGTGGTAAGTAAATTAAAAGGTAAGTTTGGAGCAGAAGTTGAGCTGACTGAGCCAAAAGTTCCATATAGAGAAACCATTAGAAAGAAAGTTAAAGTAGAAGGAAAACATAAGAAACAATCTGGTGGTCATGGTCAGTATGGACATGTTTGGATTGAATTTGAGCCTGGAGAAACAGAGGAATTGACTTTTGAAGAAAAGATTTTTGGTGGTGCAGTTCCAAGGCAGTATTTCCCAGCAGTTGAAAAGGGACTTCAGGAATGTATTAGAAAAGGTGTACTTGCAGGTTACCCTGTTGTTAACTTAAAAGCAACGCTAGTTGACGGGTCTTATCACTCAGTTGACTCTTCTGAAATGGCTTTTAAGATGGCAGCCAGCCTTGCATACAAAAAAGGTCTTCCTGAGGCTTCACCAGTTTTATTAGAACCTATAGTACATGTGGAAGTTTATATTCCAGATAACTACATGGGTGAAATAATAGGTGATTTAAATAAGAGAAGGGGAAGAGTATTAGGAATGACTCCACTTGAAAATGGTATACAAAAAGTGGATGCGGAAGTTCCACAAGCGGAAATGTCTAGATATGCTACAGATTTAACATCAATGACCCAGGGAAGAGGAAAATTCAAACTCTGGTTTGAAAGATATGAGGAAGCGCCTCCAAATGTAAGTGAAAAAGTAATTGAAAGAGCTAAACAGGAAAGTGGAGAATCTGCTAATTAACATTTTAGGTTATCTATTTATAAAAAAGCCCAGGTTATATTTTCCTAACTTGGGCTTAATTATTATATTTATATAAAAACCATTTTAAAATAATTATTTAAAAATTAATTTGTAGTGGAGGATTATGAGAAAGATAAGCAAAAACCGTATTTGGGAAATAGATATGGCAAGAGGCATACTTGTAATACTAATGATTATATTGCACATACTTTTTAATTTAGAATATTTCTATGGAATACCTGTGAATTATTCTTATGGTATTATAAATGTGCTAAGAAATATATGTGCAACCTTTTTTATTATAATTTCTGGAATAAGCACTTTTTTTAGCAGGAGTAGCATCAAGCGGGGGTTGATGGTTTTTTCTGTTGCAATTATCATTACTTTGGGCACATATATATTTAACAGTGAAGAATATATTGTATTTGGTATTTTACATATGATATCAATATGTATGCTAATTTCACCTGTATTAAAAAAACTTAGTAAACATTGGCTTTTTGTATTGCTAGTTGCACTTATTTTAATAAGTATTGTAATTTCTGATATACAAGTAAAAAACAATTATCTTTTCATGTTCGGACTTAGAAATAAAAATTTCAATTCACTGGATTATTATCCACTGCTGCCTTGGTCTTTGTTCTTTGTTGCCGGTATTTTACTGGGAAAAACAATATACCGGGATAAGAAAAGTATTTTTTCCTTTCAAGTAAAAGATAATTTAATAAATCTTATAGGAAGGCACTCACTTCTGGTATATGTTGTACACCAGCCTGTTATCTTGGCAATAATGTTTTTATTTTCCAATTTTCAAAAATGAATAAACCAATTTAAGATAGGAATACTATTTTATTTTTTTTGAAAAAATAGAAAAGAGGTTTATAAAAATATAAAGACTTAATATGTGAAAATAAATATTCTAAAAAGGAGAATACTTTAAAATGGCAAATAAAAACAATAAAAACAATATTAAGGACGAAAGAATAGAAGATACAACCCAGTATGGAGAATTTATATCATCTTTTCATCAATGGATCACTCCTGAAAAGCAGAGAGAAAAAGCACGTTATTTAGCACAAGTTACAAAAAACAATAATGAAACAAATAAAAAACGCGTCTAATTTAAGTTATATCTTAAAATAATTAATTTTTAAAGGGGGTTTTACCCTTTTTTTCTCTTGAAATTTTTCAAAAAATAAAATATAATAATATTAAAGGTCAAAGATAGTCAAAGTAAACAAACGCAATAAAGTAAACAATCATAATAAACTAAAGAGGGTGGTGGATATGGCAAAACTTAGTGATATAATAGAAGCTTTCATAAAAGAGCTGATTGACGATACTGATGGATATATTGAAATACAAAGAAATGAACTTGCAAACCAGTTTAACTGTGTTCCTTCCCAAATCAATTATGTTATAGATACAAGATTTACAACGGACAGAGGTTATTATGTAGAGAGCAGGAGGGGTGGGGGAGGACATATAAGAATAAGGCGGGTGAGGATAAAGCATAAAGATAAAAACTATCTTATGCACATTGTGGCATCTATGGGGGATAGTATTTCCCAACAGACAGCCCATGCTTTTATTAATAATTTTGTTGACTATGACATAATATCAGAAAAGGAAGCATTAATGCTAAAAGCAGCAACAAGTGATAAGGTTTTATCCAGTGTCCCTGTGAACCAAAGGAATAATTTAAGAGCAAATATTTTAAAAAATATGCTGGTATGTATTTTAATTTAGATGATTGAAAGACCGTTGAAAGGAGAGGGATTTATGCTATGTCAAAAATGCCAAAAAAGAGTTGCTAACATTCAATTTACTCAGATAATAAACAACAATAAACATGTTTTATACCTTTGTGAAAATTGTGCCAAAGAAGAAGGAAAGCTTAAAATAGGTCCTCCTTTTAGTATAAATGATTTTTTTTCAGGCATTATGGGGGTTCCATATCTGTCATCAGTTTCGCCCCATAGCCAGGAAGTTATATGTAATACATGTAAAATGAGCTATGATGATTTTAAGAAAACCGGGAAAATTGGCTGTGCAGATTGCTATAAAACTTATGGGGAGAAGCTTATGCCATTATTAAAAAGGCTTCATGGAAATGTTCAATATAATGGGAAAATACCTGAAAAAATTTATAGCAGAGTAAAAGCATCAAGGGAAATAAGAAAATTAAAAGAACAGCTTAATGTTTGTATAAAAAATGAAGAGTACGAAAAGGCTGCCCAAATAAGGGACAAAATAAAAGAAATGGAAGCTGAGGAAATTTAATAAATATTAAAAAATCCAAAAATCAGATGATGTTTAAATGTGAAAAAATTTTTAGCAATTAAGGAGGGAATTTTGATGAAAGGGTGGTATATAGAAAATGGACCAGAATCAGATGTAGTTATAAGCAGTAGAGTACGCCTTGCCAGAAATTTCAAAGACTTTCCTTTTCCCTTTAGAATGAGAAATGAAGATGGGGAAGAAGTTCAAAAAAAGGCAAAAGAGATTATTGTTGAAAAAGAAAATGACATTGGCAAGTTTGAATTTATAGATATGCAAAAATTAACTCCTTTAAAAAGGCAGATGCTTGTTGAAAAGCATCTTATAAGCTCAGAATTGGCAGACAGCCAAATGAGAAGTGGTGTTATCCTTAGCAGTGATGAAAAAGTGAGTATAATGATAAATGAAGAAGACCATTTAAGGATTCAGTGCCTTTTTCCAGGTATGCAGCTAGAGAATGCATGGAATTTATGTAATGACATAGATCGTCTTTTTGAACAAAATATAGATTTTGCATTTGAAGAAAACCTAGGATACTTAACCAGTTGTCCTACAAATATTGGAACTGGAATAAGGGCATCTGCAATGCTGCATCTACCGGCCCTTACCATGACAGGATATATAAAAGGAGCCTTAGAGGTTTGCAGCAAACTTGGAATAACTGTTAGAGGGATGTATGGAGAAAATTCTGAAGCTATGGGAAATATGTTTCAAGTATCCAATCAAGTTACTTTAGGACAGACAGAAGAAGAGATAATTACAAATATAAAAAACATTGCAAACCAGATTATTTCTCAGGAAAGAATGCTTAGAAAAGAACTCCATAAACAAAATCCTTTTAGGTTTGAAGATAAAATATTTAGATCATTAGGGATATTATCCAATGCCAGAATACTTTCATCTGAAGAGAGTTTTAAATTGCTTTCTGATGTTAGGTTAGGAGTGGATATGGGTATAATTACTAACATAGATATAAATACTCTTAATGAAATATTCATAAGCATACAACCTGCAAATTTGCAATACTTAGTTGGAAAGCAACTCCTTGCAGCTGAAAGGGATATTAAAAGAGCAGAACTAATTAGAAATAAGCTTCAATAGATTCTAAAACATAGATGGGAGGATTGACATATGTATGGACGTTTTACAGAAAAAGCCGAAAAAGCAATGAAATTTTCACAGGAAATAGCAGCGGAATTAGGACATAGTTACGTAGGAACAGAGCATTTACTTTACGGGCTTATTAAAGAAGGAAGCGGTATAGCAGCCCGTGTATTGCAAAGTCAGGGAATGACAGACGATAAGATATTAAAGCAAATTGAAGAACTTATAGGCAGAGGGGAGAAGATAAATGAACAGCCTTTAGGTCTTACTCCCAGGACAAAAAGAGTTCTTGAATTAAGTTTTAGGGAAGCAAGGAAAATAGGCCATAATTATATAGGAACAGAGCATTTACTTCTTGGAATTTTAAAAGAGGGAGAAAGTGTTGCAGTTAGAATAATGATGGATTTAGGTGTTGATCCTCAAAAACTATTTAATGAAATGCTTAAAATGTTAAATGAGGAAGCACCAAGTGCAGGGGGTAGTCCAAAAACCAGTAAAAGCTATTCAAACACTCCTGTACTAAACCAGTTTGGAAGAGATTTGACAGAAATGGCCAGGGAAGCTAAATTTGACCCTGTAGTTGGAAGGGAAAAGGAAATTGAGAGGGTTGTTCAAATACTTAGTAGAAGAACAAAAAACAATCCTTGCTTAATTGGTGAGCCAGGCGTAGGTAAAACTGCAATAGCGGAAGGGTTAGCACAAAAAATTGTGGATGGCAACATTCCAGAAACTCTAAAAGGAAAAAGAGTTGTAACGCTAGATTTATCTTCTATGGTTGCAGGCGCAAAGTATAGAGGTGAGTTTGAAGAAAGACTAAAAAAAGCCCTTGAAGAAATTAAAAAGTCAGGAAATGTAATTCTCTTTATTGATGAAATGCATACCATTATAGGGGCAGGAGCAGCTGAGGGGGCAATTGATGCATCTAATATTTTAAAGCCTTCTTTAGCAAGAGGTGAAATACAAGTAATAGGGGCAACTACCTTTGATGAATACAGAAAGCATGTAGAGCAAGATGCAGCGTTAGAGAGGAGATTTCAGCCTATTACGGTATCAGAGCCTACAAAAGAAGAAGCCATTGTTATTTTAAAGGGTTTAAGGGATCAATACGAAGCTCATCACAGAGTAAAAATTACAGATGGAGCCCTTGTAGCAGCTGTTAATTTATCTGATAGATATATAACAGACAGATTTTTGCCAGACAAGGCAATTGACCTTATTGATGAAGCAGGTTCAAGGGTGAGACTTAGATCATTTACAGCTCCTCCTGATTTAAAAGAATTAGAGGAGAAAGCTGAAAAGTTGAAAAAAGAAAAAGAAGACGCTATAATATCCCAGGAATTTGAGAAGGCTGCGAAAATACGAGATGAAGAACAAAGAATAAAGGATGAATTAGAAAAGGCAAAAAGCAGCTGGCGACAAAAAAATCAAACTACAACAGATGTGGTTGACGAGGAAGAAATTGCAGGAATAGTGGCTGATTGGACTGGTATTCCAGTAAAGAGACTTGCAGAAGAAGAAACTGAAAGATTAATGAATATGGAAGAAGAGCTTCATAAGAGAGTAGTGGGGCAGGATGAAGCTGTAAAGGCTCTTTCTAAAGCAATTAGAAGGGGACGTGTAGGACTTAAAGACCCTAAAAGACCAGTTGGTTCTTTTATATTTTTAGGACCTACAGGAGTGGGAAAAACCGAACTTAGCAAGGCATTGGCAGAAGTTCTTTTTGCAGATGAAAATGCAATGATAAGAATAGATATGTCTGAATATATGGAAAAACACAGTGTCTCAAGACTTGTAGGTTCACCTCCTGGGTATGTGGGCTATGAAGAAGGAGGACAACTTACTGAAAAGGTAAGAAGAAATCCGTATTCTGTAGTACTTTTTGATGAAATTGAAAAAGCCCATCCAGATGTATTTAATATTTTATTGCAAATACTTGAAGATGGTAGGCTTACCGACTCTCAAGGAAGGGTAATAGACTTTAGAAACACTGTAATAATAATGACTTCAAACGTAGGAGCAAGACTTATTACTGAACCTAAACGTCTTGGTTTTGGTTCAGGTAATGAGGACAAGGCAAGGGATTATAAAGACATGAAAGACAACGTTATGGGAGAACTAAAAAGGACTTTCAGACCTGAGTTTTTAAACAGAATTGATGAAATTATAGTGTTCCATCCGTTGGAACAAGAGCATTTAATAAAGATAGTGAGTATTATGATGGAGCTTCTTTCAAAAAGGCTTAAGGATAATGACATAGATATGGAGGTAACAGAAGAAGCAAAAGAACTTTTAGCAAAGAAAGGGTTTGACCAGGTGTTTGGAGCAAGACCTTTAAGAAGAGCAATACAGAGCATGGTTGAAGACAAGCTTGCAGAAGAAATGCTGGAAGGCAGGGTAAAAGCAGGAGATAAGGTAGTGGTGGAAAGAGAAGGAGATGAACTGGTTGTAAAAAAGAGTTTGAGTTTAAATAAGTAAAAAAAGAGTAAAGAGGGGCTTTCCTAATGGAAACAGCCCTTTTTT
>JAAYTS010000240.1 GCA_012517995.1 Clostridium sp. | reverse complement strand
ATATCAACTAGCTACTTAACATCAGAGTCTTTATCATTAGAACCAGAGTCTTTATCATTAAACTTAAGGTTTTTATCACTTAGTTGTTTAATTTTTTTCTTAATAAATCTTTTGTATATAAGAATTACTATGATAAAAATAATTCCAAGTAAAAATAAAGTTGGAAGTGCTGCAACAACACCTATTATAAATCCTGCACAAAAATCAATAACGTCTTCAAAGCTTTCTAAAAAGGCTTCTTTTAATTTGCCTAAATACGATTCTTCTTCCTTTTCTGGCTTTTCTACATCAGGAAGTTTTTCATCCATATTGATTGTAATGGTTGATAATTCTACAAGGTCACTAAGTTTATTCAATGTTCCTGTAAGAGTTTCTATTTCATGGCGTATGTTTGTAAGCTGTTCTTCAGTTTTAAAAATTATATCTGGATCCTCAATTTTTTTCAAATATTCTTCTAGTCTGCTTTCTTGATAACGTACAAGTCTAAGTCTTGATTCTACATCAAAAAACTTTTCTGTCACGTCATCACTTTTTATATTCTCTTCTAAAAGGAGTCCTAATCCCTTTATATCCTTTAAGATTGTGCTAAATTTTCCAGCTTCTACCCTTACTATTATTACTCCACTGGTTAAAAGAATTTCTTCAGAGTTTATATAGTATTTTTCTTTGCTAATTCTAGATTCTTGAATAAACCCTATATTTGAAATTAAATATTCAATTTTAGAATAAGCTTTTTCAAAATCTTCTACTTCAAGTGTTATATGGGCATTCCGAATAATTTTTCTTTCTTCTAAAATTTTATTAGTTGAAGATACACTATTTTCTCCTGTTCCTATAATTGCAGTAGTTTCAGCAGTATCGCTTATATAGTTTGCAGTATCCTCGCTGCTTCCAGCAGCAGTTTTTTCAGCAGCTCCAGCGTCATAGTCATCATATTCGTAGTCAGAATATTCGTAACTATTAGTCACATTAGATTCTTTCACTGAGTCAAAACTTTTAGAAGAACTACATCCAAAAACCAACAATAATGATGTAATAAGTAGAAAAATACCTGTAATTTTAATTATTTTCATTTTATAAAACCCCCTTTTGTATTATAAGACGCATGTTAATGTAAAAAGTTCCATCAAAAATAAATTTTATAGAAATCTCACAACATAAATAAGTTATAATATTATATAAATAATATTTTTTAAAAATGATATCTCTTTATTTAAGGCATTTGAAAAATAAAAAGGAGCTTTATAAATATGTATAAAGAGAAGGACATTTGCACCGATTACATTGATTCTCCCATAGGATTAATTGAAATTAAAGGTACAAAAAAAGAAATAATTTCTGTTTTATTTACTGATAAAAAAGCTAATATTTCTTGCTATTTAGAATGTCTTTTTGAAGAAGTGGAAAAGTGTAAAAAAGAATTAAAAGAATATTTTGAGGGAAAAAGGCATCATTTTACATGCAAAATTCATTTTGATGGAACTGATTTTCAAAAAAGGGTATGGCAAGAATTATTTAATATAGGGTATGGGGAAGTTGCTTCATATAAAAAAGTTGCATGTAATATAGGAAAGGATAATGCCTGTAGGGCAGTTGGGAATGCCAACAACAAAAACAAATTACTTATAATAGTTCCATGTCACAGAGTTGTAAGTACAAAAGGGGAGTTGACTGGGTATGCAGCAGGGCTGTGGAGAAAAAAATGGCTGCTTGACCACGAGAAAAAACATATAAATGTCCTTTAGCCAATTAAAATTTGAATTAAATAATAAATAATTGGTAAAAACACCGCTGGAAGCATATTACCTACTTTGAATGTGCGGATTTCTAGAATATTTAAACCAATACCTAAAATAAGAATATTTCCCACAAGAGACATCTGATTTATTACCTCAGGAGTCAATAAAGGTTTTAAAGTTCCTGCAAGAAGAGTAATTGAGCCTTGGTAAAGGAGAACTGGAACAGCTGAAAAAATAACTCCTATACCTAAAGTGGCACTAAAAATAATGGAGCTTGTACCATCTAGAATTGACTTAGCATAAAGTGTATCCCCATTTCCAGTAAGACCTTCTTCTAAAGACCCTACAATTGCCATTGCTCCCACACAAAAAAGGAGGGTAGCGGTTACAAATCCAACAGAAAAATTACCTTCTGAACCAGGAAGCTTCTTTTGAACAAAGTCTGCAAATCTATTGAGCTTTTTTTCAATATCTATGGCTTCACCTATTATAGAACCTAAAACAAGAAAAATTATCATTATCATTATATTGTTATTTTCAAGAGCACCATCTGAGGAAACCTTAAAAATAGAAGAAAGGGTGCCGGATAATCCAATAATAACAACAGCTAAACCCAACGCCTGCATTATAATTGTTTTAAATCTTTCAGATAATTTACCTTTTATAAGCATTCCTAACAAAGCTCCAGCTATTACAGCAACGGCATTTACTATACTTCCTTTAGCCAGCATAAATTCCTCCATAAATTGCAAATTATAAAAAATTATTTTAAAAATATTTTACATGTAAAAATCAAGAAAACTCCACGGCAACAAAAGTTTATAGTTAAGCCGTGGGTTTTCTATATGATTTTTCTTAATTAATATCAAGTATTATAATATAAATATTATAGACTGTCACCAAAATCAGCTCTAAATTTCTCAACTAATTTAGTCTGCCAATCTGAAACAGGTGCTAATTTACCAAAGAAGAAACGTAAAACTTTAGGTTCTTCTACAAAGGATATTCCACCAATTAGCTTGCGATTTTCATAAAGCCATTTAATACGGTCTACAGCATAATCCACCTGTGAAAGGGTAAACACACGTCTTGGCATAGCTAGACGCAGCAATTCCATATTGGCAAAATGTTCACTTCCATCATCGTTTCTTTGTTCTGATATAGTTCCTCTTTCCATACCACGAACACCACTTACTAAATATAATGCTGAAGCAAGTGAACCGGCTGGATACTGGCTTTGAGGAATATGGTCAACAAACTCCATAGCATTTAGATGACATCCTAAGCCTCCAGGTGGTGTAATAACAGGGATACCACTTTCTAGTAGTTTTTCACACATGTAAGCTATAAATTGAGGCCCTTGATTAATCATATTTTCATCCATAGTTTCCTCAAGGCCAACGGCAATAGCTTCTATCTCTCTTATAGACATTCCACCATATGTGAGAAAACCTTCATATAGTGTAATCAGTTCGCGAAGTTTCATATATACATCTTTGTTATTTGTACAAATACCACCACCACGTGCACATCCAAGTTTACGTGCTGAAAAGTAAATAATATCTGAAAGATCTGCTATAGCACGAGTTATTTCTCTAATACTCATATCCTTACACTTTTCTTCACGTTCTTTAATGAAATAAAGGTTGTCTGCTAAAAGACTTGCATCTAACACAAGCATGAGACCAAACTCATCACAAACTTTTCTAACTTCCTGCATATTTTCAAGTGAGTGTGGTTGACCTCCAATTAGATTTGTACCTGTTTCTATACGAACAAAAGCAATTTTTTCAGGACCTTGCTTAACAATAAGATCTCTTAGTTTTTCAATATCCATGTTACCTTTAAATGGGTAGTCACTTGTTGTTTTTAATCCTTCATCTATTATTAATTCTTCAACTGTACCACCGTTTAATGTAATGTGAGCTTTAGTTGTAGTAAAATGATAGTTCATAGGTACAATAGTTCCAGGCTTTACATATGCTTGAGAAATAATATTTTCGCAAGCTCTTCCCTGGTGTGCTGGAAGAAAATATTCCGTTCCAAAAATTTCTTTAATTTTGTTTTCTAGTTTTGTGTAGGACGCAGAACCAGCATAACTATCATCGGATTCCATCATAGCAGCTAGCTGCTTGTCACTCATAGCATTTACTCCACTATCAGTGAGCATATCCAGATAAACGTCTTGGTTTTTTAATAAGAAAGTGTTGTTACCAGCCTCTTTTATAGCTTCAAGGCGACGTTCAATGGGAACAAGATCTAACTTTTGTACAATCCTTACCTTATGCATTTCTAAAGGTACATTACCACCATAAAAAAATTTGACTTTAGACATACGTCAATACCCCCTAATGTTACTTTTTGTTCAAATTTTCCGAGATGGTATTATAGGGCAGTACTATTGAAAAAACTATCATAAAATACTACAAATACCCTGTACAGGGTATTTGTAGAGAAAGTTTCTTAATATCTAAATCTTATATGCTTATCTTATATTGCAAATAGTATTGCAAATAATATTGCAAAATCCGTAAACCGTGCTACCTAAAAAATAAAGTCAATTGCTATATAAGTTTATGTTAATCAGAAACCTCTTACTCACTAACAAAACTTCCTACTATAATACCATGCTACTATTTATATTCTATAACTAATTAACAAGAAATTCAATGGCTATTTATCCTTTTATCTAACTTTAACAAATACAGGATGTCTAGTAAATTTGTCTCTAGGTTGTTTAAAAGCTACCTCTTACTTTATCGTATTTAAATTATTTCAAAGCGTCCTTGAACATATTAGATAATTTAAAGCAGGACTGAAAAATATCCTCATTAACATACTTGGTATTGGTCTTAAGCTTCTTTGAATCTGCCTTGAATGGATCATATTTTAAAGATGCAAGAGTAAAACTCCACATACCACCAGGATAGCTTGGCACAACAGCTTGGTATGGTCTTACTATAGGATACAATTCATTTAAAATTCTATAGGTATTTTTAAGGATATCTTTATTAAATAGGGGAGATTGACTTTGACATACCATTATTCCGTCTTCTTTAAGGCAGTTTTTTACGTTTTCATAAAACTCCCTTGAAAACAATTGAACCGCTGGACCTACAGGGTCAGATGAATCCACTAATATTACATCGTAACAGTTTTTCTTGTCTTCTACAAATTTTACCCCATCTGCAAATATAAAATTCACTCTGCTATCTTGGGAGGTTGTTCCTGCAATTTCAGGAATATGTTTAACACATTCTTTTACAACCAATTCATCAATCTCGACAAAATCCACTTTTCCAACGTCCTCATACTTTAGCACCTCATTAGCAACACCACAATCACCACCTCCAATTATTAAAACATCTTGTGGCTTATCATGAGTTACAAGAGGTATGTGGGAAATCATTTCATTATATATATGCCCATCTAACACAGTAGATTGAACAGCTCCATCTAGTACCAGGCATTTACCGAAATCATACAAATCCACTATATCTATTTGTTGAAAAGGTGACTTAATAGATGAAATTATCTCCTTAGCCCTGTATTCTAACTTCATATTATCCCTATCTGTTTCCACTAACCAGATATATCCATCCTCATATTTAAAATATTTACCCAACTGTTTTTCTTTCATTGATTATCATCCGATCTCTTGTAATAGACATAAAAGATCGGTTTTTCCCTCCTCTCTTATGCGCAAGAAAATGTGTGCTTAAATTAATTAATTTGTATTATATCATAATAAAGAGTTTAAAGCCACTCTAACCCTGGCCGATTTATGATGTCCATAGGAAAGCGTATGAAATCCTGTTTTAATTGAAGCTACCATCATATATTGGCATATTTAATAAATACTCTTTTGAAACTGCTGGGACATAATAGGCGCCATAGGTTTTTAGACCATTGTCCAGTTGCATGTTGGGTAATTCAACTAAAAAACGGTAGTAGGGAAGGAAGGTTTCATTTATATTTCCTGTTAGATATACAAGCTCAACTTTACCTATAAATTTTTCTCCCGGCATTTTTTCAGGAACTGAAGTGACATAATTGCCATTTAGCAAAAGTTCAGTAGCTTCCTTTATCGTAATAACAGGGTAGTCTCCTAGTTTATCCGCACAAGTGAGTATGTCGTGGATGTCAATCCTCCATAAATCCCCTTGGGAATCAGGGGAAAATTCAATTTTTCTGAAATTATAGTTTAAAATTTTCTCTTCTATGTCATCAGACATATCATATACTTCATATGTTCTTAAAATATTTCCATAATAATCATAGTTTTTAGACAATGCCTTCTGTGGTTTAGTAAAAGAATGAAGTTTAGAGAACCTTTCAAGAAGATAGCTAGTAACACGTTCTGCATCTTCATCTGATATGTTATCATGTGTAAAGTTATAATCTTCAGGCAGCTTAATGGTTTTTGTAAATTCAACCCTTACATCGCAATTTGCCAGAACAGTTATTTCAGCCTCCTTGCATCTTGCATTAACCTCATATATGGCATTACTATCTAATGTACTTCCAGGAGGTCTATAAGGGGGTTTGTTATATTTTCCAACTTTACTATATGAGACTTTCAGCACTTCTAAATCTAATGCAGCTGCAACACTTCTTGCCCTCTTTTCAAGTTCTTCACCGCTAATGTCCGATACTGTTAGACCGCTAGCATCTGTATATGCTGTATTCTTATATACTGGAAGTGTTTTAATTTGCAAGTCATCTGTCCAGGGGTTTTGGTTTTCTATATCAGATATATCATATCCTTGATATCCTTCAAAACCCATACCGTCTGCTTCATATGCAATAGTGAGCATTGGAAGTCCGCCAGGACCAATATTTTTTCTATTTGGATCAGGTTTTAAAAATTTTACCACGGTAAATGCAGTCAGTGCAAAGCAAGCTGCAACTGCACACCATTTTATCCAACCAATATTCTTTTTTTTCTTTTCAATCACAGCAGTTTTTTCAATTAAGTCATCATCAATTAATGCAATAATGTCCAATAAATCCTTTCCTCTCACAGAGAAATTCCCTCCTTTTTAAGATAATTTTTTAGCTTGTTTCTAATACGAAATAACATGGATTTAACTTTGCTTTCGCTCATATTAAATTGATTGGAAATAAGGGCAATGGAATCAGAATACCAATACCGCCGCATAAATACTGCACACTGCTCTTTAGGAAGAGTCCTTAAAAAATCACTAATGGTTTTTGCAATTTCCCGACTTTCATAAACACATGTCTCATCTCTTGGAGATGTAATACAATTCTCTAACTCCTGGCTCAATTCCACTACAAGGGCATTCCGTTTATCAGCTTTATGATAATTAAGCAAGTTGTAGGAAAAATTCCTTGTTATCCTGGCAAGATATGCAAATAAATAATTTGGTTTATTAGGAGGTATTGAATTCCAGGCTGCCAGGTATGTATCATTTACACATTCTTCTGCATCTTCATGGCTTTTAACTATATTGATGGCTAATCCTGTTAACCAAATGCCATATTTCTTTTTAGTTTCTTCAACAGCCTGTTCATTTCTTGCCCAGTATAGCTTTATAATTTCAGAATTCTCCATGTTATCACCCCTTTCTTTTATTTATACATAGCCCTTCACCTATTAAGACAGATTTTGTTTAAATAGGTTGCATTAAATTTAGAAAAAGAGGGTAGGGGAGGGATTTTAAAAACTTTACACAAAAAAGAAGCTGCACACTGATAAATTAGTGCAACAGCTCCTTTGATTTACATATATAATTTATTGTACTCTTACTCCGTACCTTAAGCATAATCCCATTAGGTCATCTGATGTTCCGTCTCCAACAGGATTGAATTTCCATTCATCATTGTAGCGGTAAATTTCTCCAACCACCATGGAAATAACATTTGGGTAATACTCTGTTAAATTATATCTTATAAGTTCTCTGTTGGAAGACTGATCAACTATTCTAATATAGGCATTGGAAATTTGTCCAAAGTTATGCCCTCTAGCAAGAGCATCATCTATAGTTACAACAAATACAAGTTTTTGAACTTCTGGAGATACCCTTGACAACTGAACCATTACAGTTTCATCATCACCATCTCCAACTCCTGTTCTATTGTCACCAGAATGCCTTACGCTTCCGTCAGGGCTGGTAAGTTTGTTATAAAAAACAAACCAATCGTCTCCAACTACCTTATCATTTGCTCCTAGCATAAAAACTTCTACGTCCAAATCATATGGTATACTAGAGTTTTGTGCTGTATCCCAGCCTAGTCCTACTAATATATTATCTAAATTGTTATTGAACTTTGTCAAACTAACCTTTTGCCCCTTCTTGAGTGAAACTCCAACAGAACCACTTCCAGTTTGAGGTTGACTCATTTGAGGTTGACTCATTTGAGGTTGACTCATTTGAGGTTGACTCATTTGAGGTTGACTCATTTGAGGTTGACTCATTTGAGGCTGATTCATTT
>JAAYTS010000048.1 GCA_012517995.1 Clostridium sp. | reverse complement strand
GCTAAAGCCCCTACTCCACCTTCTAATGCCGCGATTCTTTTTTCTAAAACATCGTTAGTGGGATTCATTATTCTAGTATATATATTGCCTGATTCTTTTAATGAAAAAAGATCTTCTGCATGCTGTGCATTTTTAAATACATAGGATGTAGTCTGATAAATTGGAACCGCCCTAGAACCAGTTGCAGCATCTGGTTCCTGACCTGCATGTATCTGCAATGTGTCAAATTTAAGTTTTCTATCAATCATATTATTCACTCTCCTAACATTTTACATATAGGTTTAATTGGTTAATTCCAACTAAACCTATATGTTTTATATAATAATACATGTCAGGAGATACTTTGTCAATACATTTTTATAAAAATTTATATATAGTTTTGTGTTGATAGTTTTCCCCTGCTTTTAGAATTGGGGAAGGAAAATGTTTGTGTTTTAGTGCATTGGGAAAATACTGAGTTTCAAGACAAAGTCCGCTTCTTTCCTTATACATAACACCATCTTTCCCTTTTTTAGAATCTATAATGTTGTTCCCTGTATAAAACTGTATCCCCGGCTTTGTAGTATACACTTCCATACGCCTTTTGCTAATTGGATCAAATACTTCTGCGGCTTTTTCATTTATATCCTTTGTATTTAAAACCCAGTTATGATCAAACCCTTTTCCATATAAAAGCTGAATATACTTCATTTCAATTGCTTCTTTTATTGGTTTCATTTGTCTAAAATCCATAGGAGTTTCTGCTACATCCCTTATTTCACCTGTAGGTATTGAGTATTCATCTATAGGGGTAAACTTTTCTGCATTAATCATAACTTCATGATTTAATATATCCCCGGAATCATGCCCTGAAAGATTAAAATAAGAATGATTTGTAAGATTTACCACTGTGTCTTTGTCAGAAACTGCGTGATATTCAATTGAAAGGGAGTTATCCTTTGTAACTTTATATATTACAGTTACATCTAGATTGCCAGGATAATTTTCTTCTCCATCCTTACTTTTATAAGTCAATTTAAGTGCTTCTGTACCATCTTCATTTATTATTTCTGCATTCCAAACCACACTGTCAAAACCTATATTGCCACCGTGAATATGATTTTTTCCTTCATTTTTTGCTAAATTATATACTCTTCCATTAATTTCAAAGGATGAGTTTTCAATTCTATTGGCATGTCTTCCTATTATCCCGCCAAAATAGCAACTGTTTTTAAAATAATTGTGGAGGCTATCGTAGCCTAAAACAACATCATCAATTTTTCCACTGCCATCTGGTACAAAAAGAGAGATAACTATCCCACCATAATTTGTTATCTTAGCTTTCATTCCAGAATCATTAGACAGTGTATATATGTATATATTATTTAAATCTTTTCCATCGGAAAATTTCTCTTTAACAATACCCATAACATTTCCTCTCTTTATATTATTTTATTTGTTAGTAAAAGACTGCTTTAAAAAGCAGTCTTTTACATTTTAAACAAGGGAAGTATGATATAAAATTTACACATTTTAAATGTTAATCTTCTAATATATATTGATTAAGCATAGCTTCTAGCACTTCCTGCTTACCTGAAATATTTTTTATTTGATCATTTGCAAGGGCATATTCTTCTAGCTCTTTAAAGCCTACTTTTCCATCAACAATATCTTTTCCTATGCCGCTTTCATAGCTTTTATATCTTTCTTCAATAAATTTATCGAATTTGCCATCTTTAGCCATTTTGTTTGCAATTTTAAATCCTTTAGCAAATGCATCCATACCTGCGATATGAGCGCTGAAAAGATCTTCAGGTTCGAAGGAACCTCTTCTGACTTTAGCATCAAAGTTTAATCCTCCTGTTGTAAATCCACCTGCTTTTATAACTTCATACATTGCTAAAGTAGTATCATAAATATTAGTTGGGAATTGGTCGGTATCCCATCCTAATAACAAGTCTCCCTGGTTTGCATCTATACTTCCAAATAATCCATTTATTCTTGCTACATGCAACTCATGTTGGAAAGTATGAGCAGCTAAAGTAGCATGATTTGCTTCAATATTCATTTTAAAATAATCTTCTAATCCATATTTTAGCAAGAATCCATGTACAGTAGCAGTATCAAAGTCATACTGATGCTTTGTTGGCTCCTTTGGTTTAGGCTCAATTAAGAACTGTCCTTTAAATCCAATTTCTTTTGCATAGTCAACAGCCATTTGTAAAAATCTTGCCATATTATCAAGCTCAAGTTTCATATTTGTATTAAGAAGTGTTTCATATCCTTCTCTTCCACCCCAGAATACATAGTTTTCTCCACCAAGTTCATAGGTGATTTCCATAGCTTTTTTAACTTGAGCTGATGCAAATGCAAATACATCTGCATTAGGAGAAGTGGATGCACCATGTACAAATCTAGGATGTCCAAATGCATTTGTTGTACCCCACAAAAGTTTTACACTGCTGTTTTTTAAGTATTCTTTTATTTTTGCAACTATTTCATCAAGTCTTTTGTTTGTTTCTCTTAATGTAGAAGCCTCAGGTGCTATATCCCTGTCATGGAAACAGAAAAATGGAACACCCAGCTTTTCACAAAACTCAAAATTTGCTTCTACTTTTGCCTTTGCAAGATCCATAGGATCTGTAATATTATCCCAAGGTCTTATAGCAGTTCCTGCTCCAAAAGGATCTACTCCCACGCCTTGGAAAGTATGCCAATAAGCAACTGCAAATCTTAGATGCTCTTTCATTGTTTTTCCATCAATCACTTCATCTGGATTATAATACTTAAATGCTAACGGATTATCTGAATCCTTTCCTTCGTACTGTATTTTTGAAACATTTTTAAAAAACTCTGCCATTTTTATTCCCTCCTGCTTATTTTAAAATTTTTATCTATTGTTTAAATTACTCAATTATATCAGCTAAATCATAAAAATCCTTTTTAAGTGAATTATAAAGTCTTTTGTACATATTGTAATACTTATTGTATTTATTGTGCAAGTCTTTATTTGCATTTTGTACTGTTCTAACCTTAATAACCGCATCACAAGCTTCCGGCACACTTTTATAAATACCTGTTCCAACACCTGCAAGGAGTGCAACACCAAGTGCTGGTCCTTCACTTGAGCTTATTGTTACAATATCTGTTCCAAATATATCTGCCTGCATCTGGCGCCACAGCTTACTCTTTCCGCCGCCACCAGAAGCTCTTACTTGGGAAACATCTATACCCATACCTTTAATTATTTCCAAACAGTCTCTAAGGCTGTATACAACACCTTCCATTACCGACCTTATAAAATCTGATTTTTCGTGTTTTGCAGACAGTCCAAAAAATACTCCCTTTGCTCTAGGATCAAGATGTGGTGTTCTTTCTCCCATTAGATAAGGTAAGTAAATAAGACCATTACAACCTGCCTCCACATTTTCTGCTTCCTGGTCCATTAATATATAAGGATCGGTTTTCATAAGTTCAGCAGTTCTCTTTTCTTCTATACAGAAATTATCTCTAAACCATTTTAAAGACAATCCTGCCCCTTGGGTAACTCCCATCACATGCCAAGTGTTTGGTACAGCATGACAAAAAGTATGTACTCTTCCTAATGGGTCTATTGTTATATCATCAGAAAAAGCAAATACAACTCCTGAAGTTCCAATGGTTGAAGAAATAACCCCAGGTTTTACTATTCCATTTCCAATGGCACCTGCTGCCTGATCTCCACCACCGCCTGCAACTGGTGTTCCTTCTTTTAAACCTGTTAGTTTAGCTGCTTCTTTGTGAACCTTCCCACTTATTTCAAAGGATTCATACATGGTACCTAGCATATCTTTATCTATCTCAAGTTTTTCTAGTACCTCATCACTCCACTTCCTTTTTGGTATGTCCATTAATTGCATACCACTGGCATCAGAAACTTCAGTAGCAAATTCTCCAGTTAGACGAAATCTAATATAGTCTTTTGGAAGAAGAATTTTTTTAACCTTTTCAAAAATTTCAGGTTCATTGTTTTTAACCCAGAGAATTTTAGATGCAGTAAAGCCAGTTAATGCAGGATTTGCTGTTATCTCAATAAGTCTTTCCTTTCCTATCATTGATGTAATTTGTTCACATTCTAAATAGCTTCTCTGGTCACACCAGATTATTGCTTTTCTAAGTACATTTGAATCTTTGTCCAACAACACAGCACCATGCATTTGCCCCGAAAGACCTACACCCTTAATTTCAGATGGATCTGCTCCGCTTTTTGCTATAACCTGATTTATTGATTTATACGTAGCTTTCCACCAATCTTCAGGGTCTTGTTCTGCCCATCCTACATTTGGCTGATATAAAGGATATTCTTCCAATGCACTGGCAACTGTATTTCCAGCTTCATCAAAAAGTACTGTTTTTGTACCTGATGTACCTATATCTACTCCAAGTAAATACGCCAATTTTTATCCCCCCTACATAATTTTGCAATTTTATTAATACTCTAATTTTAACATATTTCCTGCAACTTCAAAAGTTGCTTCTTCCACTTTAGTTCCTGTAAGCTCTTGGCTTCTTTCATCTGGCTGACTTCCACCTGCAAACACTTTAAAAGTACCTGGTTTTATCATACGCTGACCTTCTTCATTTATAAAGGACATTTGCTTTTTGGTTAATTCAAATTCAACTGTCTTCTCTTCGCCAGGTGCTAAATTAACTCTTTTAAAACCTTCTAAATGCCATTTTGGCGCCTCTGGATTGTCAACTTCTTTTATATATAACTGAACAATTTCATCTGATTTGAAATTACCTGTATTTTTTACTTTTACACTGCACTTTATACCCTCTCCTGCATCAATCTTATCCTTTGAAAGGGTGAGGTTGCTGTATTCAAACTTAGTATAGCTCAAACCATAGCCAAATGGATAAAGAGCAGGACTCTCCATATATTTGTATGTGCGATTTTTCATTGAATAATCTCTAAAATCAGGAAGCTCTTCTGTTGTTCTGTAAAATGTTACTGGTAGTCTTCCTGAAGGACTGTATTCGCCAAATAACATTGAAGCAATTGCTTTTCCTCCTTCTGCTCCAGGATACCAGCCTTGAACAATTGCAGATACATTTTCGTCTGCCCAAGTAACTGCCATTGCACTACCAGCCAAAAGAATCAAAATAATAGGCTTTCCTGTTTTATGAACGGCTTCTAATAACTCTTGCTGAAGTCCTGGAAGATTTAAATCTGGTTTGTCCCCACCAGCGTAGTCATTAGACACATCTCCCTGTTCTCCTTCAATGGTTGCGTCAAGGCCTAAGCACATAACTACAACATCGGACCTTTCGGCAGCAGAAATAGCTTCTGCAAAACCTGCACCTCTTTCAGCTAAAGTAGGTTTTTCCATATACAGGTGACAGCCTTCAGCATAGTATATCCTTGTATCTTCAGATACAGCCTCTCTAATTCCATCTAACACAGTAACATATCTTGAAGCATCTCCATAATAATTGCCTATTAATGCATCTCTGCTATTAGCATTAGGTCCAATTACAGCAATTGAATTTATTTTGTTTTTATCTAATGGAAGTATATTGTTTTCATTTTTCAAAAGAACCAAAGATTTCTTTGACACTTCAATGGCAAATTCCCTGTGTTCTTTGCAATCGTTTATTTCATAAGGAATCTTTGAAAAAGGCACATCTTCCTCATCATCAAACATTCCAAGCTTCATTCTTGTAATCATTAATCTAATTACAGACTTGTCTATAGTTTCCTCATCTACAAGTCCTTCTTTATGGGCTATTAATAAATTCCCATACATATTACCACAGTTTAAATCACATCCATTATTAACTGCTAATGCAACTGATTCAGGAGCAGTTTTGGTCACCATGTGGGTTTCATGAAAATCCTTTATAGCCCAACAATCAGAAACTACATGACCGGTAAATCCCCACTCATCCCTTAATATATCTTGAAGAAGTGTTTTACTGCCACAGCAAGGCTCATCATTTGTTCTGTTATATGCTCCCATGACAGATTCAACTTTTCCCTCTTCTACGCAGGCTTTAAATGCAGGAAGATATGTCTCCCGCATATCCTTTTCTGATGCAATGGCATTAAACTCATGCCTTTCTAACTCAGGTCCGCTGTGCACAGCAAAATGTTTTGCACAAGCAGCAGCCTTTAAGTATTTTTCATCATCTCCCTGTATTCCTTTAATAAAAGCCACTCCCAGCCTGCCTGCTAAATACGGATCCTCTCCATATGTTTCATGGCCTCTTCCCCATCTAGGGTCTCTAAAAATATTTACATTAGGAGACCAAAAGGTCAATCCTTTATATATTCCATAGTCTCCCTTTCTCTGAGACTCATGAAACTTAGCTCTTCCCTCAGTTGAAATTACATCTGCAACTTTATATATTAAATCTTCATCAAAAGTTGCAGCCATACCAATAGCTTGTGGAAACATTGTTGCAGTTCCTGCCCTTGCAACTCCATGAAGGGCTTCATTCCACCAGTTATATGCCTTTATCCCAAGTCTTGGTATTGCAGGCGCACTATGCAGCATTTGCGTTACCTTTTCTTCAAGAGTCATTCTTGAAACCAAATCTTTTGCTCTTTCTTCAAAACTAAGGTTTTTGTTTTTATAATCAGGTATCTGGTTTTGCATCACTACCTCCAAAAAAAATTTTATTTTTTGCTTCAAAATGCTTTATTATAATTAGTGTGCTTTTAATATATTTTTCTATTCAACTGATCATTTATTCCCGTCTTCCTGTAAAAATATGTATTAATCACATCCCGCCATTCTTTTGAATGTTCAAGCTGCATATAAAGTCTTTCTAATACATGATTAAATGATTCTTCTTCTATCTTGCCCCTTAGATTACACCACTTTTTAATAAGATCTTCTTCAACCTGTTCCACACCTTCAAAATGAGTATTATAAATGTGCTGAATCAAGGTGACTCCAGATTTTAATTTATGGCTATAGGGCACATGATGGAAGAAAAGAAGCAACTCCTCAGGACATGTATTTATATCTTCATAAATCTCTTTAACCTCTTTGCTATATTGAGCTGTATACCCTGTCCCGGACTTTGCTGTACGGTCTACACCAATTCCATTAATATCTGCCCTGTGATAAGTTCCCCATTTATCGTATTCATATCCATCTACATTAGGTCCATAGTGATGTCCTGGATTTACCATCCACCCTATTCCTAAAGGTGTGGTGTATTTTTCATAAATACTCCAAGAAACAAGCAGCATATGGGATATAGTATCAACTACATCCTTTTCATTTGAAAAAGTCATTTTAACCCACTCATCAGCTATATTCTCTGATGTTAAACCAGGATTCCATGCCAGGCGCCCGTATCCATAAAAATTTGCCTGTGCCAAATGATGCCCCGTCCAGTTTTCATCATTTCCTATATTAGCAACAGCCGCCATCCCACTGTACTTATTTTTATAAAAAGAACCATTTACTATTTCTTTAACAGTTACGCTTTCTCCACCTATTCTTGTATCAAAATCAAGTATTTCTTTCCACATTGGTACAAGATAACACAGGTGTATCTGCTGCCCTGTATATTCCTGAGTTATTTGAAATTCAACAACGTGATTTGTCTTTTCCAGCCCACCAATAAGTGGAGATACAGGTTCTCTAACCTGAAAATCCATAGGACCGTTTTTAATTTGCAAAATCACGTTATCATGAAATAAACCATCTAAAGGTTTAAAATTATCATAAGCCGCTTTTGCTCTATCTGTCTTTCTATCTCTCCAATCTTGAAGACAGTTGTACACAAAACATCTCCATATAACAATTCCACCAAATGGTTCTAACGCTTCTGCAAGCATATTAGCACCATCTGCATGATTTCTTCCATATGTAAAGGGACCTGGTCTAAACTCTGAATCAGCTTTTACTAAAAACCCTCCAAAATCAGGAATAAAGTCATATATCTCTTTTGCTTTGTTTTTCCACCACAACTTTACACCTTCATCTAAAGGGTCAGCAGTATCTAAATCCCCAAGTTCCATAGGACTTGCATAGTTTATGCTTAAGTATAGTGTAATACCATAATTTCTAAAAAACTCTGCAAGCTTTGCCACATCACTTAAATATTCTTTTGTAATGAGTTTAGTCTCTGTTTTATGTACATTTACATTATTAATCACAACTCCGTTTATACCTACTGATGCTAAAAGTCTGGCATAATCGGTTATTCTACCATTATTTTCTATAATTTTGTTGTTTTCAAAAAAAATAGATTTTCCCGCATATCCTCTTTCAATACTGCCATCCATATTGTCCCAATGGTTGACAATTCTTAGAGGATTATGGGGATTATCGATTAAAAATAAATTATCAATATCACTTTGCATCTTAATAAGCCTTAAAAATGCAAATACTCCGTACAAAATACCCTTTTCTGTTTTTGAAGCTATTATAATAGATTTTTCTTTTTCTTTATCAATTGTTTTTATAATATAACCGTCTTTATATACCCTATCTTTTTCCGATTTTAAAATTTCATTATCTACATATTTATTCTCACCTAATATACCCAACATAATAAATGATGAACCCCTTGGAGTTTCCCAAACACTTGGCTTTATGCCTAACATTCCATACAACCCGTTAGTTAATTCAGCTTTTGCTGAATTAACTATTGGTGTGTCTATGTGGATAATAATGTGGCTGCACTGTGTAATATAACTGTCTAACAAATTTTTATTTTTTATTTTGTCATATCTCAACCAACATTTGTACATTTCTTTTTTTATGTCTCCCTTAAGCATACTTTGCTCCTTTAAGATAATCTGCAACTATTCCTTTACTCCACCTACGTTTAATCCTGCAATAAAGTATCTTTGCAGCAGTGGATATACGCAAAGTATCGGCACCATCGCAATTATAGTGATAGCAGCCTGGAGAGTTACTGGCGTTACCAAATTAGATGCCATCTCACCAGCTGTCGGATTGGTAGCTCTCTGTGCAGTACTTTGGCTAAATGAAGATGCTAAAAGTTTTTGAAGTTCGTATTGCAATGTACTAAGTTCTTGTTTTGACGGTGCATATAAATATGTGTCAAACCAGCTGTTCCACTGATATATTATTGTAAACATACCAACAACAGCAAGTGATGGTTTTGCAAGAGGAAAAATAATTCGCATAAATATTTTAAAATCTCCTGCACCATCTATTCTAGCAGACTCTACAAGGCTTTCTGGTATAGTCTGTATATAAGTTCTTACAACTATAACGTTAAATGCAGATATCATACCAGGGATAATATAAACCCAAAAACTATTTAAAAGTCCAAGTTTTTTTATCAATAGATACTGCGGTATCAATCCCGCACTAAAATACATTGTCAAAACAAATACAACAGTAATAAGTTTATTTAGTACATACTCTTTTCTACTTAAACAATATCCCATCATAGCTGTTAAAAAAACATTTATAGCAGCAGCTAAAATTGTTCTTGAAACAGATATAAAAAATGCTCTAAAAATTGTTCCACCAACAAATACTGTCTTGTAGTTTTGCCAAGTAAACATTCTAGGCCAAAGACGTATTCCCCCTCTTAGTGCATCGGTACCATCATTAAATGATACGGCAAGAGTATTTAAGAAAGGATATAATGTAGAAACAATTAAAAATATCATAACAATAGCATTAAAAGTGTTGAAAGCTACATCAGCTAAGCTATGCTTTTTTCTTCCTATTTTAATATACATACTCCCACCTCCTTATATAAGCCTTTCTTCCCCAATTTTTTTAGCTATGGCATTTACGCTAAATACCAAGAAAATACTGACAATTGTTTTAAACATACCTGCAGCTGTAGCTAGCGAAAAGTTACTCTGCCTAATACCATACCTTAGTGCAAATACGTCAATTGTTTCAGACCATGCTATATTACCTGGTCTTTGTAAAAGTAGTTGAAACTCAAAACCACTTCCACCTGTACCTGCACTTAAAAGATGCGCAACATTCATTATCAAAAGCACTACAAAAGTGGATTTAATGCCTGGCAATGTTATATAACGCATCTTTTTAAACCTGCCAGCTCCATCAATTTCTGCTGCCTCATAAAGATGGGGATCTATGGCTGCCATTGCACCAAGATAAATTATTGCATTAAAACCTACTTGTTTCCATACATTGGCTATACCAAATATTGTCCAGAAATACTTTCCTTCTGCCAGCCACAACTTTGGCTTATCTATTAGATTTAAAGCAAGAAGTATTTCATTGATTATACCGTTGTTTAAAAGAGCTTGGGATACCATTGTTGCAGCAATAACCCATGATAAGAAATAGGGCAAGTATGATATAGTTTGAACTGTCTTTTTAATAACTAAATTCTTTATCTCATTTAATAAAAGTGCCAAACCTATAGCTGTAATAAACGAGAGAACTAAATTTATAAGACTCATACCTATTGTATTTCTTAAAACTCTTCCAAAATTAGCTCCTGTAAACAAAAACTTAAATTGATCCAAGCCCACCCATTCTTGATTAAACATGGTGGCAGTAGGACTTGGTCTGTATTTTTGGAATGCCATAAGCCATCCATACAACGGAAAATAGTGAAATATTATTATATATATAAGAAGTGGCACAGACATAAGCATAAGCTGTCTTTGGCTTTTTAGTTTCTCCCACTTTTTTCTCCGAGCTTTTTTCTTTAATACTATGCTATCGCTGATAGCTGTACTAACATTAGAATCTTGCATATAAACACTCTCCTAAATAATAAACTAACTACCCATGTGGCAATATCTT
>JAAYTS010000313.1 GCA_012517995.1 Clostridium sp. | reverse complement strand
TGCTTATAGAAAAAAATATGAAGCATTCCTTCAGCAGAAAGGGAAATCCTTATGATAATGCTTGTATGGAATCCTTCCATTCTGTATTAAAGAAGGAAGAAGTATACTTAAATACATATCATACATTTGAAGAGGCTAAATCAGCTATCTTTGAATATATAGAGTCTTGGTATAACCGCAAAAGGAGGCACAGTGCGCTGGATTATAAAACCCCACAGCAGGTTGAAGATGAGGTTCTTGCAGCTTAGTAATTTTTAATTAATGTTGCACAGTGAGTAAATGTTCAACTTTTTGTATCCAAAGTATTGACATAGGTCCACAGACGGGCAGGAAGAGCTGTTAGTCTATTATCTAACAACTGCAGTTGCAGGACATATTGGTGCAATATATGATTATAATGATGAGACTGATGAATGTTATCTAAAGTTTACAGGATATCCTTGGCTATCATTTTATGAAAATGGAACCTTAGAAGAAGGATGGTCTCACAACCAGGGATATGCAGGAGATTTTTGGCCATATACTTTACATGGTTTGGGGTCATGAAGGCTCAGGGCATTTCTAATGGATATATTGGTGGGTCTGTTATCATACAAACATTTTTACTCGTTGCATTTGGAATTATCGTAGGCTTAGTCCTCACTACATTAACAGGTATATTTTTATCTAATGTGATTCCATTTGCGGTCAATATTATGTTTTATTTAGTAATCACGGCTGCCTTTTTCGTATTTGCACTTTTTGGAGGATTATTCTCAGTGAGTGCGGTGTTAAAAATCGATCCATTAAAGGCTATAGGAGACCAACTATGAAACAATTGATAAATATGATTGGTGTTACAAAAGACTTTTTACAAGGCGATAATGTCATAAATGCCCTTAAGGAAACAACTTTTACTGCTTATGAAGGAGAATTAATTGGTATAGTGGGGCCATCTGGTTCTGGTAAATCCACATTTTTGACCATATTAGGTGGATTACAAAAACCTACAACGGGAAAGGTTTTACTAAATGGTAAGCCCTTTAGCGAGTTAGATATTAAGGAAAAATCAAAAATTCGTTTAGAGAAAATTGGCTTCATCCTGCAAGCCTCTAATTTGATTCCTTTTTTGACCATAAAAGAGCAAATGATTCTATATAATAAAATAACTAAAACAAAAGTGAATCAGCCCTGGATGAATGAACTATTCTTAAAGCTAGATGTGGAAAAACTAAAGGATAAATACCCTAATGAATTATCGGGTGGAGAAAGACAACCTACAGCGATTGCCAAAGCATTATATCATCAACCTTCTGTAATCTTTGCGGATGAACCAACAGCAAGCTTAGATACCAATAGAGCATATGAGGTCGTTAAGCTATTAGCAAAGGAAACTAAAGAACAAAAGAAGGCAACTATCATGGTTACTCATGATGAAAGAATGCTAGAGTTTTGTGATAAAGTATATATTATAGTTGATGGTGTATTAAATCAAAGAACCAATAATGAATGATAAGATAAGGAGGCTTCATATGAAAATAGAAATAGTATATGCATCTATGACAAAGCATACCAGGAAATTAGCAGAGGCTCTTGCTTCATACCTTGGTATTATCGCACAGGATGTTAAGAGCAATCCAGTATTAGATCAGTGTGACCTATTGCTTTTAGGATCCGGAGTATATGGAGGTAAATTAGCACCAGAGATCGAGGAATTTGCTAACAAATTGTCACAAGCTAATGTTAAGAAGGTTATTCTATTCACGACAAGCTGTGCAGGTAAAGACATAACTATGAAGCTGCAGGATGTACTTAAGGAAAAAGGCATTCTTGTTTATGATAAGGCTTACACCTGTCCAGGACAGTTCCTTATTTTCAAAATAAAACGCCCGAATAAAAATGATGTGACAAGCTTCATCCAATTTGCAAAGCAGGCAATAGAGTCGTTAAAGTAGTTAGTCTATTTCCAATATATCAAGTGTATTTGCTATTTATTTTCTCCATATCAAAAAAATAAGGCTATGATAAAGTGCAATACTAGTTGCAAATTATCATAGCCTTTGTTATTGTTTTGTTGGTTCTTTCCTTTAGTATCTTTGTCGTGATTACACTATAGCAGAAATCTTCAAATGATATGTTTATGGTTTTGTCTGGTAACTTAACAATAAATCATATATTATGCTACTGTTTTTTATAAATAAATAGATAAAAGTTAAATTAGATACCATGTAGAGGAATACACATACCTAGGCTAGCCATCGCGCTAGCGATTTGGTACAATTAAACCATCAAATTCAGTTTGAATACTAACCTAAGGTCGAAGGTATTGATTTTCTCAATGGAATAAGCAGGTATGGAGTTCCTATAACAGAAAGTGCACTTATATTTGGAGCTGCTATATAATTAGGCCATATCAAGACAGTCAGTGAGTTTGTGGATTCAAAGGTATTTAGAAATAAGGGAGATGGGTGTAAAATGAAATATACTTGTATAGTGGTTATTTATAATTTGGCGTGTGAAAACTCAATTACATTAAAATCATTAAAAAATATAGGAATTGATAATATTATCGTTTGTGATAATAGCGTTAAATCCCAAATTAAAAATAGTAATATAATGTTTTGTAATAAACAATCGATAAAATATCTAGATATGGAAGGGAATTCAGGTTTAAGTAAAGCATATAACCGAGCATTAAAGGAAATTGATGCAGATAGCTGGGTAGTTATTTTTGATCAAGATACAAAAATTATCGAAGAATACTTTGATAAGCTTAGTGAATCAATATGCAAATATCCTGAAGTATATATGCATGTGCCTATAGTAAAGTCTAAAAATATGCAAATGTCTCCAAGTATATCTAAGGGCTATAATGTAAAAAAGATCAATCATAGTACTTCGGGTGTTTATAAAGATATTACTGCAATCAACTCTGGAATGGCAGTTAAAGGAGAAGTTTTTGAAAAAACAGGAATTTACAATGAAAACATATTTTTAGATTATTTAGATCATTATTTTGTAAGAGAGTATAAAAATATATACAAGAAAATTGCTGTATTTGACTGTGTAATTATCCAGGACTATTCAGATGAGGACCATACTAATTACAGTAGAGATCTGAACAGATTTGAGATTTATTCGAAGGATTTTTATGAGTATTGTAAAGATAGTATTAAGGGAAGAGTCTTTTATATAATAAAAATTTTGTATAGATCAGTAAAACTTTCAATTTTGCATAAAAACATAGCGTTTATTAAAATAGCAATTAAAAGCAGAAAAAAATAAATTTATCAGTAGCATTAGCAACATATAATGGTGAGCTATACTTAAAATAGCAAATTGAAAGTATCATAGGACAAATAGAAGAAGATGATGAACTTATAATAAGTGATGATGGCTCTACAGATAGCGTTCCTGATAGGAGAACATAAAATGGGAAATATAATAAATATCACAAAGAAATTTATATTGTTTTTGATTAATTTACTGGTACTAATAATATCATTAATGATTCCAAAATCAGATAAAATAGCAATTGTAGGCGGATGGTATGGAAAGAGATTTGCAGACAACTCAAAGCATTTCTATTTGTACTTGAATGCTAACTTAAATAAGCTAGGTTTTGAAAAAGTTATTTGGATTACAAGATTAAAGGAAATAAGAGATCAACTAAGGCACCAAGGTTATAAGGTGTATTATGTATGGAGCATATTTTCAATTTGGTATCATTTAAGAGCAAAATATCATTTAATTGATCAGGCGCCAATAGATATAAATTCGTTTTTCTCGGTGAGAAGTATTAGAATAAACTTATGGCATGGATTTCCTTTAAAAAAAATAGGATGTTATATAGGAGATAATAAATCTACAAAAAAAACTGAAATACAAAATTTAATTGATAAATGGACAGTTAGAGGGTGTTGGTCTGACCAATTCATACTTGCTACGTCAGAATTTTCAGCTGATATTTTAGGGAAAGCATTTGGAGTAGATGAGAAAAAGATTATTATTTCTGGATACCCGAGAAATTATGAATCAATTAGTGATAATTCGATCAAGTATGTTCATAAAAATGAAAAAAATAGTTATGAGGAAATTAAAGAAAACATAAGAGAGGGTTACAAAATCATTGGTTATTTTCCAACCTTCAGAGATAAAAGGGAAACTTTGATATTTGGAACCCAAAATATAGAGGAAATAAATCAATTCTTAGATTATTGCGAGAGTATAAAGATTAAGTTAATAGGGAAGTTTCATTTTGTCGGTAAAAACGACAAATTTGGAATGGTAAAAAGTCATAAAACCTTTATAAATTTACCCTCAGAAGCTGATGTGTATACATTTTTGGATCAACTAGATATATTAATTACGGATTATTCATCAATATATTTTGATTTTTTGCATTGGAATCGCCCAATCCTATTTTTTCCTTATGATTTAGAATATTATAGAGATGAAGACAGAGGCTTAATATTTGATTACGAGGAATTTACACCTGGACCTAAAGTTTATAGTATAGGAGAACTACAGACATTTTTTTTACAAAGTATTGAAGATATTGACCATAGATATAGAGAGGAATACAGCGATAAAGCAGAGCTTTTGAAGGAAAAAATCTTTGGGGATTACAAAAAAATGGGGATAGAACACTTGATAGATAAAATAAGAAACATTGGTCTAGAGGAGGAGAAACCATTGAGATAAGTAATAACCTATGGAACATTTGATTTACTGCACTACGGACATATTAACATACTTAAACGAGCTAAGGAACAAGGTGATTATTTAAATGGAAAAATCATAAAAAGTGACAATTAAAATCCACATTTGTAAAGCTTGTACAAGCTTATAGAAAGGATAGGGTCAGGAATACTTGTATGTAAGAAAAATTTACATGATTAAAAAAATACGTTATGTTGATATATAAGATTGCACTTAAAATTACATCATTTGTGAATGGAGAAGAGAGCATGAGAATTTCGCGTAGTATTAAAGAATTTCGGATGAATAGCGTATTTGTCAGAATTTTTATATATATTATTATACTGGTTCTTGGCTCAGTTGGAATAGTATCTTTTTTTTCTTACCGGAAATCCTCTGGTATGCTGATTAAAGAGGTACAGGTCAATAATATGCTGATTCTGGAGCAGGCACAAAGAGGTATAGATCAGAAAATTAATTCAATTCAGTCGGATTTGATGCAGATGGCTTTGGCGCGTAATCTGAACAAGGCACTTTATTTGTCACTGGAGCAAAGCTACCGGGAGATAGAATTAATGTAAGCGTCAAAGCAAACACGCCTATAATAAAAACATCTGATCAAGTATAATTGCTGTATCTTAATCAGATGTTTTGGTTTTACATTCTTCTGGTATCATTTCTGACCAGGGTAATAGATTTTCTAGCTCCAAATTATTTTGAAGCTGTATCTGCTCATATACATATCTTAAATAGTGCTCTGGCTTAAGATTGTTAGCTATTGCTGTTTGCACAATACTATACATTAAGGCTGAGGAACCAGCACCATTAGCTGTATTAGAAAAAATCCAATTTTTCCTGCCGATTACAAACATTCGAATTGATTGTTCGGCTAAATTATTACTTAATTGTATTCTACCATCTTTAAGGAAGGAACATAGATACTCTCTTTGATTAATTGCATAGGTAATAGCCTTACCTAGTAAGCT
>JAAYTS010000239.1 GCA_012517995.1 Clostridium sp. | reverse complement strand
TATCTTGCCAAAGAGGTATTGGATATAGAAAGTAAAATGGTGTATTTTTGTGATAAATCTGATGAAATAAAGGTAGAAAATATAATATATGAGTTTGAGATAAAAATTGATTTTCGGACTGAGAGTAGACAGGATATTAAATATTAGGGGGGAGACTATTGAGTAAATTAAACGTTGATCAGAAAAATGTTAAGGAGTTGTTTACAGGTAGGACTGCCAATTATCTTATACCAGATTACCAAAGACCTTATGCCTGGGATGAAGATGAGTGCCAGACCTTGTGGGATGATATATTTGCCTTTGCTTTTCCAGATAATAATATTGATTTATTTGGATCTGGTGATGAGTATTTTTTGGGAACCATTGTTACCTATAAAAATGATAATGAGCAGTCAGAGGTCATTGATGGGCAACAAAGGCTGACGACTCTTTTACTACTATTAAGAGCTTTTTATGATAGGTTTGAAAATATGAGTGACAACCACTCTAAGAAGATGAGAACTAACATAGCCCAATGTATATGGAAAACTGATGAATTCGATGTTGCTGATATGAAAAACTTAAAAATTGATTCTGAAGTTGCCACTGATGATGAAAAAGAGGAATTTTTAGAAATATTAAAAAGTGGGAAATATCCAAAAAAATCTAACAGCAAGTATGCTATGAATTTTAAATTTTTCCAAGAAAAGATTGAAGATTTTATTTCCGAATATCCCTCTTATTTTCCGTTTTTACCTGCAAGGATCCTAAATAATTGTATTCTTTTACCTATTGAGGCAGATTCTCAGGATACTGCCCTTAGAATATTCTCTACTCTTAATGATAGAGGTCTACCCTTGGCAGATGCGGATATATTTAAGGCTCAATTTTATAAATATTATGAGAAGAAGGGAACCAAGGACAAATTCATTGATGATTGGAAAGAACTATCAGCGATTTCAGATGCCATCTTTAAACCTTCAGTCGGAACTCCTATGGATGAATTATTTACAAAACTTATGTATTATATTAGGGCTTCAGAAGGAATAAGGTATACAACTACAGAGGCCTTAAGAAGATTTTATGAATATAATAAATACTCAAGACTTTTAAAAGATGATACTATAGACAAGCTTTTAAGTTTAGCCAATTTCTGGAAGAGTGTGGCAGAAGAAGATAGGGAAATATTTACTGAAGGAGTTATAAAAAAACTTTTTGTCTTAAAATATGCCCACAATAGTATGTGGGAGTATATAACTTCTGTTTATTATCTATCTATGAAAGATCAAGATGATAGATTGGATAATGATCTGTTTGAAAAGTTTTTATCAAAAATTACAGCCTTCATATTAGCCTATGGCCTAACAAATCCAGGCTTAAATGCTTTGAGGACTCCAGTATATGCTGAGATGATAAAGATAACAAATAAGGAAGAGATTAATTTTGAGAAATATAAATTTGAAGAAGATAGTCTCAGAAATATCCTTCAAAATTACAAATTTACTAATAATAGGAAGATAACAAGATCATTTGTAACCTGGTTTGCATTTAGCTTTGAAGGACAAACTTTACCGGCTTCAGACAAGACTTATTTTAACATTGAGCATATTTATGCTAAAGCTAGGCATAATAAGGAAAATAAACTGTCTAATCCTAACAATTTAGAAAGTCTAGGAAATAAGATACTACTTGAGAGATCTATAAATATCAGAGCATCTGATTATAGATTTGAAGATAAGAAAAAATATTATGAAGGCTATACAGATGCAAGAGGAAAAAATCATCCAGCTAGTATTATAGAGGAGTATAAGGGGCTTGTCGAGAAGCAAGATTTTCTAGAAGAAGATATTGTGGAAAGAGCTATGCAGATAATGGATAAATTTATTGAATATTTAAAAGTAGAGGATTTAATAAAGTAATGTCAAGTATCATTACAGGATAATGTGTAATATTAAAACCAGGGTTAAATAAAATAAGCTTATGTGTAGTAGATTTAGTATTTGTCGAGTAGGTTAACTAGAAGTGGAGTAAATATCAATTAGTTCTAAATACTATTGGTTTTGGGACTGTTCTATGGGGTTTATTTGAAGATGCAGTGGGAATTTTTTGTGACGAGTAAATATAATTCGTGTCGAGTAGAATTATAAAGTCACCCGGAACTGGGACTGGAATGGGTAAAAAAATATCTGAACTGGTACTAATGGAACGAACAGAACGAAATTGTGCTGTATCAAAACCCTTATATTAAGCCATTTAGCATTTAACGAATGTTAGAAAATAAAGAGTGGGAATAATTAAAGGGACATAAAGGACCAGATAAAATGTGGTTTTACTTGTTTTCAGACGCTTATATGACAACTAATGAAGAACGCAAGTTTCAAGAAAACAAAAGCAGTTGGATAATGTGTTTGGACTTATCCACTGCTTTTTTAATTAGTGGGATTTCACAAGGTGAAATGACCACAAAGTGAATGGGCTCGCCCCCCATGAGCTTTTGTTTTTCTAAAATTTCCTTTCGTATGTAAGATATGTGTTGGTAAATTCAACAAAAGCTTTTTAAATCTATAAACTGAGTTTATACTCCGACACTTTGGTATAAACCCGTTTATTCTGTATCTGTTCACTTTTGAAAAGATATAAATTTTCAACTATTATCGGACTGAACTTTGGTTTTCCTATTTTGGCTTTTATTTCATTAAAATCCTGTTCTAAAAGGATGTCCTGACCAATAGTAATATGGGGGGTATAGCTTCTCTTTTCGGGCTGAAAGCCAATGGGCTTCAGCAGACTATCTATGTTTTTTTGCAAAGTTTTTAACTTAAGGATTTCACCGGAAAGACCAACCCATAATACCCTGATGCTGTTTCTGCTCTCAAAGATTCCGAGGCCAGATATCGAAAGACTAAAGGGTTCCATGCTGCGAACCATTGTTTTCATAGCTTCATCCAGCTTTTCTTTCTGAGATATATTTATTTTATCAAGAAATTTAAGAGTCAGATGAAAATTATCAACATATTTCCATCTACCTTTTAAAGCATATCTTCTCAGACTTTGTTGAAGTTTCAGGATATTGTTTTTTATTTCATCGGGAAAGTCAATCCCTATAAATGCTCTGATAATAATCATCCTTTCCTTGTTACGTTTCATATTGCAGTTTATAAGCTAATGATATCAGATTGTCGGGAATATTTAAATATATGGCTTGTTCTATTTTTCCCCAAGATACGGCAATATACAGCCGAAACTAATTGAAATTTCACATAAAAAAATCCTAATAGCATAGATTGAAGGTATATATATTTTTTTAGAATTAATCAATTGTTAATTTTATATAAACCCTTTAATTATTTGAATAATAGGTGCATAATAGAATTAAATGTATTTACATATAAATGCAATAAACGATAAGATAAATCAACAAGTACGCATGGTTGCTGTTATCATAACACTCTATTTGTTCCAACCACAATAAATATCTGAAGGAAATTTTATTCCATATTATTCTTCATTATTTGATGTGGGGCTTGAAGTGTTACACAAGTTATGGACACTGATCATTGACAGAGAAGGGGGGGTAATTAGTAGTATTGGAGAGTAAAAATACTTTCTTCATTTTAGGTAATGGAAATTTAAAAAGATAATATTATAGGGGGGATTAAATGAAAAGAAATAGTGTTGTTTCAATTATCTTAGTTGTATTACTGATGATCTTTTTTTGTTCTGATGCACTTAATACAGGTATTGTAAGTGCACAGAACAATCTTGGAAAATCGCCTATGCATTCATCAGACATTCATTATGAAAACTCTGAGTGTGACCACGAGTATGGTCCATGGGAAATAATTAAGGAACCAACATGTACAGAAAAAGGAATCAGAGAAAGTATATGCACCAGATGTTCGGTAAAAATAACCGAAGAAATACCTGAAAGAATGCATATAATTCTTGGGGATATGAGAAGCCCGACATGCACGGAGGAAGGTCTTGTAGAAGAATATTGCGAGTTATGCAGAAAAATCTTCTCAACGGTTGTTATACCTCCAAAAGGTCATACATTTTCTCATATTACTATAGAACCAAACCAAGTAACCTTAGGCACAGACAATGCTACCGAAAGCCCTATATGTGTAAATGCGATATGTTCTGAATGTGAAGAATCCATAGAAGTAACAAGCGAGGCAGAGTTTTCAAGCAGCAACAACAATATAGCATCGGTGGTTGATGGTTACATTAAGAGTGGTACACAATCCGGAACCGCAACAATAACTGCCGATTATGATGGGATGAAAGCAATATGCAGCGTGGAAGTAAAAGTGGATGATGATGAAGATGAGGAAACCACGATATCAGGGTATATTTCAGTTGATTTCAATTATCCTGCTGCATCGGAAGGAAAAATAAAGTCAGGATTTATTGTAAAGATTGATGGGACAGAGATATCAACGACTACAGATGAGAAGGGATATTTTGAAATAACCGACATACCCGAAGATATGAAGGAATTTACATTGGAAATAAGTAAGCCGGGTTATCTTAAGAGAAATATCACAGTGAACGGAGCGGGGGGATTAGTGGTTTCAACAGAGGATGATCCGCTCATATTATGGGCAGGCGATGTAGAGTGTGATGGAGCACAGGATGGTGCTATTAATATGGGTGTGCCAAGCAAAGCTTGGCAGTTTCAGTTGGTGAAAATCTAACACAGGAAAAGGCTAGCCACCACCCTGTTACTGTAGACCTACGGCCATACTGGTAACAGTATGACTGGTTGCAAGGTCGCAGGAAT
>JAAYTS010000238.1 GCA_012517995.1 Clostridium sp. | reverse complement strand
CTTCTCCATCCACAGTATTAAAACATCTCTTTGAAGAATTTAATAAAACCTTTAACAATACCGAAAAGTATATAACTATTTTCTACGCTATAGTCAATACAAAAGATAATACCATTACCTATTCAAATGCAGGCCATAATGTTGCACCTATATTATTTAACACTGCCACAGAAAAATTTGATTTGTTGAGAATGCCAGGAATACCCATAAGCAACTGGGTAGAAAATCCCGAATACAAAGAAAAACACATAACTTATGAAAAAAATGACAGGTTATTTCTTTATTCAGATGGTATTATTGAAATGAAAAACAACCAAAACAAACAATATGGAGAGGAAAAACTTTTGGATATACTGCTAAAAGACACTTCCCCCCCAACATCCACTTTAAATAAAATAATGGAGGATGTATCCCAATTTACCAAGCTCAGTGATTTTAAAAAAATATGTGATGATATTACCATGATGCTTATAGAATTTTAAGTTTACATTTTAAAGGGGTATAGGCTTTCAAAAACCCATACCCCTTTTTTTAACTATATTTTAAGGGAATTGTAAATTATAATAATGGCATCTCCTCTTTTTAGCTCTTCTTTAGGTCTGAAATAATTTCCATAACCATTTACTATATTGAAGCCTTTTGCCAATACAACATAACCTATAAGGTCTGAATTAATTTCATCCTTGTCTGTAAACTCGCATTTAAATATGTCTTTTAAATCCGCAACTTTATCGTATTTTAATGCCCTTATCACAAATTTAACACTTTCTTCCCTGGTCAGTGGTGCTTCTGGGTCTTCTTCCCCTTCTTTTACTATACCTTCCCTTATTAGTAAATTATAAAGATTTTCTGTTTCTGAATCATTTTCCAAAGCAGTTTTGTTGTAAAATTCATATCCTCTGTCTATTATCTGGGATATTAGTAAAAGGAAATCTTTTTGCTTTATTTTTTCATTAGGTCTAAAGGTTGGACCTTCCAAACCAATACCTATTTCAGCAAGAGCCTCTATCTGCTCTTTTGCATAGTGGTCAGATATATCTGTATACTCAATAGGTGCTTCTTCCACATATGGCTGTCCATTGGCATTTAGCAGTTCTCCTGTGAAAGCATCAAGTATTGACGGTTTTTCAGGATTAACAGCATATATTAAATTTACCACTTCTTTCGCCTTTTCAATATCTACACTATCAACTGCCACACCAGCTACTGCATCAACTGCCACACCAGCTGCCTCAGCTACAGCCACACCAGCTGCCTTAGCTACAGCCCTACTTGTTTCAGGACTAATAGAAAATAAATTATTTTTTCTGTATTCTAAATTTAATCCCACATTTTCAAAAAAGAAATCGTATATTTCCTCTAGTTTCAAAACATTTTCAGCTGAAGGGAAGTCCACTTCTTGCCAGTTCATATAAAAACCATATATTTTACCGTTTATCCCGTCAAATCTTACATTTAAATAGTTATCTACAAATGGTATGCCATTTACCATTCTTACGTATCTAAAGTTGTATCTGTCAGTTTCCTTTTCCATTATAGGTATAATTACATCATTATCTGATTTTTCATACTTTGTGTTTTTAAATTTTTCAGGCTGAATTTTTTCTAAAAATTCTTCCACAGCTTTCTTTGCTTCTTCCTCTGTGTATTTCTTCTCTCCTTCCGCCATTGGATAACTAATGTCAAAGCTTATAAATTCACCGGTCTTAGCATTAAGTGAAACATTTATATATTTATAGTCTTTTGCTTCCCTGTCTTCTTTTAAAAGATATAAATCCCATATATAATTTCTTTCAAAATCCCAACCTCTTCTAAGGCTTGCGCCATCAAGTATGAAACTGTCATCTATTTCAAATATTTTAAACTCTCTTGCTATTTTTTCTGCTTCTTCCTGACTTATTAGCTCGCCCGATTCTTCTATTGATTTAATTTCTTCAGGAGTAAGAACAGGAACTGCTTGTTCTTTTGCACTATCTCCCATTCTACCGATAAGCATTTCATCATAATATACACCCCTCATACTTTGTGAAGGATCTATTACCTCACCGGTAATTGCATCTATTACATACTGACTGCTGTAAACAGGAGTATATGCAAGATACACTTTATCCCCTGCCAGGTTGTAAGTAAGCTGTAAACCAAGTTTTTCCTTATATATTTTTTCAGCATCTTCCATGCTTAAGGCATCATCAGCCTTAGGAAACTCAATATCATCAGTCCATGCTTTGTTGTAATCCTGAATTTCACCTGTATCATAATTTACTGTAACTCTGATGTTATTAAACGGAACAGGCACCCCGTCATGTGTTGCTATGTAATAAAAGTAATGTGATGTTTCTCCAAATGACCTTTGACTTCTTTCTACAAGTTTTAAACCATCAAATAAATCCTGTGAATTTAATTTTTTAATAAAATCCTCTGCTATTTTTTGAGCTTCGCTTCTGCTTACATTAGGCAGTTTTTTGTCAATTCCCGTGTCGCTGTAATTATAATTGTAGTACCTCAATATATCCCCTGAATCGTCCATGGTTACATCTATACTGCTTTTTTCATATACACCTTTCTTAGTCCATCTGAAATCCCATATTATTTTGCCTCCATAAGTACTCATCCCGTAGTTAAACTCTGCATAATCCTCTGGAATTTCCAACAAACCCTTAGCAAACTTTATTGCCTCTTCTAAACCCATGCCTTGTTCAGCATGTACAAAGCCAGGCATGCTGACTGCAAAAACCATAATAATGGCTAAAATTAATGACACCTTTCTTTTCATTCTGCATCCTCCTATTTATTTTATAATTCTTATTTTGTTGTTCTGTATTCTTTGACGAATAAAAAACAAAAAAGTTTCAATAATTAGAAATGTTTTTTTTATTTTCTCATATAATTTTATAAGTGAATGCCTTAAAAGACAATTTATAATATTTTGTAAAACCTCGGAGGTAGTATTTTAAAATGTATTTCTTTTTAACTGTAAAAAGAACCTTTCTGATATCAATAATATTTATATTGATTATATGCATTTTTAGTATAACTTTATATAACAATTTCAAGGCTTTGCCTACAATTTTTATAAGTGACGAACATCAAAATATGATAGAGGAAATTTTTCTCATAAGAAATAACGCCTTTTTAGAAAATGACTGGGAAACTTTAGAATCCCTTTACAACAAAGATACCAAACTTGGAATCTGGGCATATGAACATCAAACAATTAAAATGAAATACCTTCACAACTGGGCAGATAAGCAGGGCATTGTTTTTAATGATATAAATACCAAAGTAGTAATAAGGCATATAAAGGACACAGAATCCGGCTACCAGTACAATCTTGTAGGTTCTACAGAATACAAGTACTCTTACATTAACGAACCGGAAATTGAAAACTTATTTAGGATTGGCACTTATCACTCTTTAAATTTAGAAAAAAAAGGGGGCAAATGGTTAATATCAAAAGAATGGTATACCGATCCCTTTGCAGATTCACTAAATTTAGATAATATAAAAACCGAAGAATTCAAAGAATTTGTGTTAAACTCAAAACCAGCTGATCTTTCTAATATAAATTCAAGAAGGATAAGTGCTGTGGAATATGCAGACAAATATTGCGGGGCAGCAGCTAGCGAAGAATACAGATATAGCTATAATAAAAAATACAAGGACTACAATCCTTTAGGTGGCGATTGTGCAAATTTTGCATCACAAATTTTACATGAGGGGGGAGGGTTTAAAAAGGATTATACCTGGAAGTACGAAAAAGAAGGAAGCAAAGCCTGGGTAAATGCACAAGCTTTTAAAGATTACATGCTTTACAGCGGAAGAGGTTCCCTTATTACAAGGGGTACTTACAACCAGGTGTTCAAAAACTCCTTCAAACTTTTGCCAGGTGATTTTATTGCTTATGAAAAAAAAGGAAAGGTAACTCATATATCTGTGGTAACAGGAATTGATTCTAAAGGCTATGCATTGGTAAACTGCCATAATACTGACAGGTACAGAGTCCCCTGGGATCTTGGCTGGAGTGATAAAGGTATAGTTTTCTGGCTGGTAAGGGTTAATTATTGATTAATAATAAAAAAAACAAACACACCGTCACATTTATAAAATATGGCGGTGTATACTGGGCTTATTGTGCAGGGATGATAATTCTCATACCCGGATATATAACATCAGGGTCTTCTAGTCTGTTTACTTCAATTAAACGCTGCATGCTTACATTGAATCTATTAGCTATAGAATATAATGTATCTCCCGACTGTACAATATATACCCTTGGAAAACCAGGGCCAGGTTGCATAGGCATTCTAGGTATTATAAGTCTTTGTCCCGGAAATATCAAATTAGGATTTTGTATATTGTTAGCCCTTACAATTGCAGCAACTGTCGTGTTAAATCTGCTTGCTATTGATGCCAAAGTATCCCCCGGTCGCACAATATAAATTCTTAAAAAACCAGGTATTTGCCGCATGGCTTCTTCACAGTATTGGCAACAGAAAAATTCAGGATCATAATACATAAAAAACTCCCTCCTTGTTTACATAACCCTCTAATTATATATTATGAAAAGGGAGTTAAAATGTTTCCACTGCAACAAAACGCAAACTTTTCCAACGCCGCTTACTTATTATTTACAACCAAAAGATCTTAAATCATAACCTGTAGGGTTTTGAAATACCTTTAACCCAAACTCAGGAACTACAGCTAATATATGGTCAAAAACATCTGCCTGTATACTCTCATATTTAACCCAGTTAGTGGTTTTTGTAAATGCATAAATTTCTATTGGAAGTCCATATTCCTTTGGTGGCAGCTGTCTCACCATTTGAATCATTTTTTTATTAATTCCAGGGTGATTTTTAATATAATTACTAACATACACTCTAAACACCCCTATATTAGTAAGTCTTCTTCCATTTACCTTTATGGAAGCGTCAATATCATTTTTCTTATTATACTCTTCAATTTCTTTTTGCCTTTCTATTATATAATCTTTTAAATAATGTATTTTTTTAAATTCATCAATCATTTCATCTGTACAAAAAGAAATGCTTGATGTGTCAATAAAAACAGAACGCTTTATTCTCCTTCCTCCCGTCTCCACCATGCCTCTCCAGTTTTTAAAGGAGTCTGACACAAGTTTATATGTGGGAATGGTTGTAATTGTTTTATCAAAATTTTGCACTTTTACAGTGTTTAAAGATATATCAATTACATATCCATCTGCACCGTAATTAGACATTTCAATCCAATCCCCAACTCTCACCATGTCATTAGAAGACAATTGGATTCCCGCTACAAGTCCTAATATGGCATCCTGAAATATAAGCAAAATGACAGCTGAAAGTGCTCCTATACCTCCTAAAAGAACTAAAGGATTTTGGCCAATAATCTCGGCAATAATCAATACTCCGCCAATAACAAAAATAAAAATTTTAACTACTTGAATATATCCTTTAATGGGTCTTGTTTTAGATATTTCAAAATTATTATAAATATCATTTACTGAATTTAAAAAAGAACTTATAACAAGCATAGCCATCAGAATAATATAAACAGTTACACCTATGTATATTTTAGATTCCACACTATCTGGAAAAGCTGATGCAAAAGCGTATATAATTATAGCAGGAACAATATGGGACATTCTTTGAAAAACTCTTCTTTCCAACATAATAGTATCCCATTTAAATCTATTATTTCTAATATAATGAGCCAAAAGTTTTAAAATAACTTTTTTAGTTATTAAATTTGCCGTAAAGCTTATTAGTGCAACAAAAGCAGCCAGCAAAATATAAAATAAATAATTTGCAAATTCACCATCCATGCCATACCCTGTTAATATATCTAATACATACTCTTTCATGTGAATTATCCCTCCAAAATACTATGCAGGATTTATCTGATATAGAACATTTTATGCAACTTACAAATTTAAATTGTATTATACGTTAATTTTGTCTTTCTGTAAAGCTTCTAAATGTTTATTTTATTGCAATATGATATTGTAAGTTTTAGAAAAGCAAAGAAAAAGCAGCTTTTGCTGCCTTAAAGACTGTTATTTAGTCTTAGAACCAATTAGCTTCAAATTAAATGCTAAAATCTATACCCACTCCTCTATGATAGCACTTCAATTCTTCCTCCTGCATCTCTTATTGAATCAAATATTCCTCCTAATTTAGCTCCGCCGCCTAAAACTGGAATGCGTATTATGAGGCAAATTCCTCCTGGTGAAGTAAGTTCCAGTATATTTAGCAGGTTTATAGTTGCTCCTGGCGGTATAGAGACACGTAATACTGTTCCTGGAAGTTGAGGACAAAAATCTTTTTTAGATGCAACTGACTTTCCACAAGATGATGACCTACAATCCTTTGAATCAACCCAGAATTCTGAATATTCCATGATACAACCTCCTTATATTTTCTTCTGTTATATAATATTCATAGAAAACATAAAGTGTTAACATAAGTTATAAGTTGTAGGTCATCTATCTTTTAATTAGCAAAATATTTATGTTTTTAATAAAATCAGGAGCTGAATGGTTGATTATCCAGCTCCTAACTATTATTTTAAAATATTTTATTTGTTTTTTTAAATGGTTTAAACTATTCTCCTATCACCATTTCATTGTACATAACCCATTCTTGTGCAGAACCGTCATATATTTTTACATTTTTATATCCTAACATTTCTGTTAAAACAAAAGCCACACAGTTAGCATAACCGCCAACACCACAGTAAACAATTATTTCTTTATTTTGTTTATTGCGTCCAATTACATTTTCTACAATTGCTTTTAACTCTTTTTCACTCTTATATGACCAATCTTCATTCCAAATCTCCGGTGCAGGCAAAGACTTAGCTGTTGGTATATGTCCTGGAACTGGTGCATAAGGCTCAATAACTTCTCCTGTATAAACTTCATAATCTCTAGCATCAAGAAGTATTACTTTGCCAAGTTTTTTCTCAACATATTCAATTGAAACAAACATTTCATCTTTTACTTTACTCTTATAGTTAAATGGACGAACCTTAGGTACTTCTGTAGTAACAGCTCTACCTTCTTCAGCCCACTTTTCAAAAGCTCCATCTAAAATAGAAACTTTTTTAACACCTGCATATATCAAAGTATTAGCAGCTCTATTTGCATTACCAATAGCATATGGATTTTCAGGCGTAGGTAATGACGTAACTATAACTACATGTGAACCTTTTTTAATTCCAGCAGCACTCATGAATTCAAATATATCTTCTTTTTCAGGCAATTCCAAAAGAAGATCATCTTTCATTGTAAGCCACGCTGAGAATGGAACTATGTAAGGTATATTAATAGAACCTTCTATGTGACCTGCTTGATACTCTTCTTCACTCCTAATATCAACAATTACAAGATTTCCCTTGCCTATATTAGCAGCTAACCATTCAGTTGAAACAATTGGACCACCTTTACCCATTCCTCCCCCGCATGCAAACGCAACGCTGTTAAATACAAGTGACACAATAAGTAGCATCAGTGTTGAGATAAAAAACATTCTCTTTCTCATTTTTGTCCTCCTCTTTCTTATTACTTACTTTTTTCTATTCTCACAATACTCATATGGGTAAGAATAGCACAAATGTAATAAGGTTCAAAATATACGGTAAATTTTATTCTTATATAAAATTTTACCTGCTGATGCTCATTGAGTCAAGTACTATTTTTTTAGGTAAAACAAATTAACCTATAACTACTGTTATAAGTTTAAAAAAATAATAAACATAAAAATAATGCTGAACAAATTAATACTGAGCAGACTTGCGGTAACCTCCACCGCCTCTTTTTGACTCAAAGCTCTTTTTAATGTCATGCATTCTTTCGTCACTATCTTTCATGAACTTTGCCAAAAGCTCCTCAAAAGAACCCTTAGATGCATTCTGCTGCTCCCAGTCTATTTCTTCCGGTCTGGTTGACTTTGCAGAAGACTTTTGGGTTTCCTGGGCTTTTTTAATAGATAGACTAATTCTTCCATTGTCGTCTACGGAAATAATTTTTACTTTTACAGTCTGATTTTCTTTAAGATGAGCTTTAATGTCTTTAACATATTCTTCGGCAACCTCAGAGATGTGAACCAGTCCCGTTTGGCCATTAGATAGTTGAACAAAAGCTCCAAAATTTGTAATGCCTGAGACCTTTCCGTCAACAATTTTTCCTACTTCAACGAGCATAAAATAAATAATCCTCCTGATCAATTAAAGTACTTTGATTATATAATATGAAGCAGACTTAAGTCAAGTACCAAAATTTTAAAAACAGTTTTATAAATTTATTTGTTTATGTCTACAAACACTCTTTCTCCTTCTTTTACCAGACCTAATTCTCTCCTTGCTATTGTCTCAATATACTCATCTGATAAAACTCTTTCCCTCTCCTCTAAAAGCTTTAAATTAAGCTCTTTTTCTTCCTCTATTTTCAAATCCAAATCTTCTATTTCTGCCCGTTGAGAGTTTAAAATGCTCTGTTGCCTGATAATTATCACCGACAGGTTAGTTACTCCAATTAAAAGAATTATTATTAAAAACCAGTTAGGCTTTTTTCTTTTGTTCATAAAAATTACTCTCCCTTAAGTATACTCTTTAATAAATATTCTACACTTGTTGGAAAAGTCCTTCTCTCTAAACTTTTTTTCTCATAATCTTTATAAACCTTTTAAAACCATTGAATTTTCCTATATTAATTTTACTTAACTTTTTAATTTTTAGAAATCCCCTCCTTATGCATCTATAAATATATCTAACTGGAATCATGCACCCTCTGTAAATAATTTTAACTGGCAATAATATTATGCTTAATATGGTTACCACTGATTTATAAACAATTCTAACAAAAAATAAAAATATTTTCATTACAACTCTGCTTAGTACCACAGCATATAAAATTATACCCAAAACCGTTCCAATAATCAGATATCCCCGTATTTCCCCCTCATTGCTGTAGAAAAGTACAGCAAACAAGACAAGAGCTACAATTATCCAGTATATAAAGTCTTCAAAATACACTAAAATATTACTGGACTTTATTGTTTTTCTTCTCACCCTGAAAATATCATATATAAATGCAATAATCATGCCCCCAAGGACAGAACATAAAAAAACATACGCCTGATTACTAATAGAAACCCACAATTTTTATCACTTATCCTCTACCTAAACATTTTTGCCCAAAATCCCATTCCCTTTGATCTGCCTCCATCTTTGTCGCTATAATGAAGTCCTATAATATACCCTTCTATACTAAGTTCTGAACTGTCTATACTTAATTTATTAATATGAAGCTCCTCTCCCTTTATAATCAAAGTACCTATTTCTGTATCCACCACAACACTTTCTTCATCAAAACTTTCTACATCAAGCACTCCTGAAATACTCAGCTTTTCCCGGTTTTCCAGTAAAATATTCTGAACAAGTGGTTTAGACATTTTTTTATCATCAATCATTATTTATCCCTCCAGTTTAAAGCTATATTGATATCTATGCATGTACTACATTAAAAATGTCAAATTGATTAACTTTTCCTTTATCAATTTATTTTTAAAAAAAAAGCCGTCCTATAATTGACAGACTTTTTTATTTATCACATTTGTTTGATTTTATGTTTTTAGGGTGTTTTTGGGATGTTTATTTGATTTTATACATTTCTTTGGAATCCTCTTTAGAAACATGTTCTTTTACAGATACAACTTCTACTACTATAGAATTGTTCCCTAATTGAATTTCCACCACATCCCCTACCTTCACCTCAGCTCCAGGTTTAACAACTTTACCATTGATTTTAACTTTTCCCTGCTCACAAGCTTCATTGGCCAATGTACGTCTTTTTATTAATCTTGACACTTTTAAATATTTATCTATTCTCATTGCAAAATTCCTTTCTAAACCAAGTTTTTAGTAGAGATAAAAAACCTAAACTGCAAAAAAGGCTTCTAAAGTACAAGAAGCCTTTTTTATTAAATATTAATAAACAATTGTAATTTATTGGTTTACTAATTCTTTTAAATTTTTCCCTACTTTGAACACTGGAGCTTTAGTGGCAGGAATTATTATTTCTTCTTTTGTTTGTGGATTTCTTCCTTTCCTTTCTGCTCTTTCTCTAACTTCAAAAGTTCCAAAACCCACTAACTGAATTTTTTCACCTTTCGCCAATCCTTCTTCAACACTTTCAATAAAAGCATTAAGTGCTTTTTCAGCATCTTTTTTTGATAACTGACTTTTTTCTGCCATACTTGCTACTAATTCAGTCTTGTTCATTTCATAAACCTCCTATTATTTTTATTATCTTTATCATAGAAACAAGTGTTTCTTTTCAAGAGCTTATTTTAAAACTATTAAACAAAGCATTAAAAATTATCTTATCCTCTTGTTAATTAGCTTAGAAACAGAAGATAATGCCAATTTTTTTATGTCTAAAACATTATTCGATATATATTTTAAAATTCCTCCTTATATTCTAAATTTTTTGCAATTTTTTTTAGTTATTTATCTTTTGCCTTTTCCCATAGTTCCTCCATCTGATCCAATGACATTTCCTCTAGAGTTTTTCCCTGTTTTTTAGCTTCATTTTCAATAAATCCAAACCTCTTTATAAATTTATTTATAGTACCAGTCAAAGCAAGTTCGGGTTGAACTTTTAAAAATCTAGATAAATTTACTATGGAAAATAATACATCTCCTATTTCATCATTTATTCTTGCCACATCTTCTCCGTTATATACATCTTTTAATTCCTCTAATTCTTCATAAATTTTCGAAACTACATCTTCTATATTATCCCAGTCAAAGCCTACCTGTGCAGCCTTCTGCTGAATTTTATAGCTCCTCATTAATGCAGGAAGGTTTGAGGGAACATCTTTTAAAACATCTGTATGCTTAGTAATACCCTTTTCTTTTTTCTTTATAGCTTCCCAGCTAGACACAACATCATCTGCTGTTTCAGCTTTTTCTGTACCAAAGACATGAGTATGTCTTGTAATCATCTTTTTACATACCCCGGTTATAATTTCATCCATTCCAAATCCTTTATTTTCAGTGGATATCTGAGCATGAAAAACTATTTGCAAAAGAAGATCCCCAAGCTCTTCACACAGCTTGTCTTTATCATTTAAATCAATTGCTTCTAAAACTTCATATGTTTCCTCTATTAAGTACTTTTTTAAACTTTCGTGAGTTTGCTCCCTGTCCCAAGGACACCCCTTTTCGCTTCTTAACAATTTCATAATATCAATTAAATCTGAAAAAGTATATTTTTCTTTTAACATATAATTAGAGCCTCCCCATTAATTTGTATAAACATAAATAATTTACCGCTATCAATTATACCACTTCCCCATGATGTAAAGAAACTTTTTTTATTAAAAAACAAAGGCATAATTTTATACAGTAAATTTATTAAACTTAAAAACGGTGACCTTTAAGGCTGGAAACTTTGGCTATGTAAAAATATATTTAGAACATAATAAATAGAAGACACTAAAATAGAACATAATAAAGGGGAATATTGCAAAAATACTTATTACATTTTAAGCAATATTCCCTTTTACTTAGAAAATTTATTATTCTTCCATCTGTTTTCCTAAGAAACTTGCAGCTACCTGGGCAAGTTTTGTTTCCACTTCTCCCATCCTAGTATTAGGATCTGTTGATAAAAACATAACTGCACCTATAGGGTCGCCTTCTGATATTATGGGACTTACTACTTGTGCAGAATAATGCCTGTCTGGGGATTCTTCAGCTAAAATATTAATGGTCTTTTCTCCTGGTGTTTCTACTACAAATGTAACCTTATCTTCCATTATTTTTTCAACATCTGGGCTTAATGCTTTTTCTACAAATTCTTTTTTTGATGTTCCAGAAACTGCTATAATTGTATCCCTGTCAGAAATACATGTTACATGACCGCTTGTCTTGTGAAGTGACTCTGCATATTGGGCAGCAAAATCACTTAACTCACCTATAGGTGAATATTTTTTTAGTATTACTTCCCCTTCTCTATCAGTAAATATTTCGAGAGGATCACCTTCTCTAATTTTTAAGGTTCTTCTGATTTCCTTTGGAATTACTACTCTTCCTAGGTCATCTATTCTTCTGACTATTCCAGTTGCCTTCAATTTATTTGCCTCCTTTTTACGTTTAATTTTAACTACAGTTTTATTATTCATTTTTTATTGGAGTTTTATACATTACAGGTGAATTATGATAACATTATTCTTAAAATCACAATTGAAGCAACTTAAAGCCAATAAATATATAAAATTTTAAAAACTCCACCTTAAAAAAAGTGGAGTTTTTTATAGTTTAATTGACAATTTTTTTAATTTTCTTTTAAATTTTTATCTAACTTTTATTCTTTTTAAAGACCTTTCATTTAATTCTAAATTATATATAGGTTCTTTTGCCCATTCATCCAATAATTTTTCATATTTTTCAGCAGCTACCACACTTCTAACTCTGTCTATTTCATCTTCAAAATCTGTCACATCCAGTATTTCTATTACATTAAAACCCAATTCCGTATCAACTAAACCTACATCTCCCACTTTTCTTTTTACAGCCCAGTCTATTATCTCTTGCTCTATATAAGCACCCATTCTAATTTCAGTATTTTCTTCAAGTTCAACTTTTTTGTCTTCCGCAAATTTTGCTGCCACTGATATAAGCCTTTTACCATCTTCAATTTCTTCTAATGCACCTTCAGCCTTTTTCTTAGATTCCTCTATTTCTTCATCACTAAGCATTGCATATCCATTTTGCACATCTCTTTTATGGAATAATAAGATATTTGCAGTAGCTCTAATAAAGTTTCCACTGTTTTCTTTAAAATGATCCTTTAATTCCTGTTCAGTAACTTTTATATTATTTTCCTGTTCCTTTAGTCCAAATTTATATCCTAATTGCAATTTTTCTAGTATATCTCTGTACTGCTTTACAGATATACCAAACCACTCTTTAAAGCTTTTTTCCGCTTGCTTCCTTGTTCCATCAAAACCAGTCATTTGTCCTAATAAAGTATCTATGGATTTTTCAATACTATTATAATCATTATCATTTAAAAACAATCCCAGCTCCTGGGCTTTAAAATATTGAATCTTGTATTTTTTTGCATTTTCAAGTGCATTTTGTTTTACCACCTCTGTTGCATCGACACCATCAATTTTTGAATTCCACAGGGCATCTATCTCTTCCTGGCTCTTATTTGCTTCCATTACCCTTTTTTCACTGTAAAGGAAAAAACGATACTCAGCTTCTGTAATTTTTTCTCCATTAATTATCGCCACATAGCTTGTAGCATTAGCATAAAGAAAATAACCCACTAAAAGTGCAAGAACCAATAAGGATGCTATAGATATAATTGCTCTTTTTTTCTTAAACACGATATCTCCTCACATTCTTTACTAAATTTTAATATAATAAAAAGTCAGAACCCTTTTTTTAAAAATTCATGACTATAAATATTATAATAAATTGCGACATCTACTTCAATTCAATAATGTCTTGTAACAAAATCTTAATATCTTTTAGTAATTTTTCCCTAGGGGTATCTTTGGTTATAAATGTAATATATGGTTTGTTGCTGGCAGTAAAAAGTATTCTCCTCTTATGTTTTTCTATTAATTTTCCAATTATATTAATATCTGCATGTTTGTTTTCCATAAACTGCAGTACAACATTTCCCCCTTTTTCTTGAATAGATGAAAATCCGCATTTTTTCGCCAGCACTTTTAAATGTGCAATTTGTATAAGAGATTCTACAGCTTCTGGTATTTCCCCATATCTGTCAATTAATTCATCCCTTATATCCAACATATCTTCTTCATCTTGTATTGACGCTATCTTTTTATACATTTCAATTTTTTGATTTTCATCATTTATATAACTATTGTCTATATAGGCACTGATTTTTAAGTCTACAGAAATTTCCACTTCCTGTTCCTCTGGTGCAGTACCCCTTAATTCATTTATGGCATCAGAAAGAAGTCTTACGTACATATCATATCCTACCAAATCAATATTTCCATGTTGTTGTGCCCCCAGTAAATTACCCGCTCCTCTTATTTGCAAATCCCTCATGGCTATTTTAAAACCAGAACCAAATTCAGTAAACTCTTTTATGGCCTGGAGCCTCTTTTCTGCTACTTCTGAAAGCACTTTATCCTTTTTATATGTTATGTAGGCATAGGCAAGTCTGTTTGACCTTCCAACCCTGCCCCTTAGCTGATATAATTGGGCAAGTCCCATTCTATCGGCATCCTCCACTACAATGGTATTTACATTTGGCATATCAAGACCCGATTCAATTATCGTTGTACAAACCAACACATTATATTCGCCCTCTACAAATTGCAGCATAATGTTTTCTAAATCCGTCTCTTTCATTTGTCCATGAGCCACTGCCACTTTTGCATCTGGCACAAGGTCTTTTATTTGAGCCGCTTTTAAATTGATGGATCTCACTCTGTTAAATAGATAAAAAACCTGTCCCCCTCTTGCAAGTTCCCTATTAATTGCTTCCTTTATCACTTCCGGATTGTATTCCATTACATATGTCTGCACTGGGTACCTTTCTTCCGGGGGATCTTCAATGATGCTGATATCCCGTATTCCCATAAGGGACATATGAAGTGTCCTTGGTATGGGAGTAGCAGTAAGAGTCAATACATCCACATTTGATTTCATATTTTTAATGCGTTCCTTGTGCCTTACCCCAAAACGCTGTTCTTCGTCTACTACCAAAAGCCCCAAGTCTTTAAATACAATGTCTTTTTGAAGCAATCTGTGAGTTCCAATTAGTACATCTACAATACCCGCCTTTGTATCTTTTAAAATTCTTTTCTGTTCACTTTTAGACCTAAAGCGGCTTATAACTTCTATCCCTACAGGAAAATCCTTCATTCTCTCTTTAAAATTTTCAAATTGCTGCTGTGCCAAAACGGTGGTTGGAACCAAATACGCCACCTGCTTTCCATCCATCACCGCCTTAAATATAGCTCTAATGGCAACCTCCGTCTTTCCATATCCTACATCCCCGCACAAAAGCCTATCCATTGGTTTTTCAGATTCCATATCTTTTTTAATCTCTTCAATACATTTTAACTGATCTTCTGTTTCTTGAAATGGAAACAATTCTTCAAACTGTTTTTGCCACACCGTGTCTACACTGAACTTATACCCTTTTAACGTTTCTCTTTTTGCATACAGCTTAATAAGGTCTTCTGCTAACTCCATTAAAGACTCTTTTGCCTTTGCTTTTGTTTTTGCCCAGTCACTTCCTCCCAATCGGCTAAGCCTTGGTGACTTTCCTTCGGAACCTATGTATTTTTGAATTAAATCCAGTTGATTGGTAGGTACATATAAAAAATCCCCATCATAATACTGAATTTTTAAATAATCTTTTTTTATACCTTCAACTTCAAGCTGTTCAATACCTACGTACTTGCCTATCCCGTAAATTTGGTGAACAACATAATCATTAATATTAAGGTCTGTAAATACACTGATTTTTTCTCCCTTGTTTTTTTTCCCATAGGTTCTTTTGCTTCTTTTCTTTTCTTTAAAGAAATCTTCTCCACTTACTATTACAAATTTTATATCTTCATACTCAAAACCTGTCTGAAGGCTTCCCCCTGTTATAACAACCTGCCCGGGCAAAACTTCATTTACAACTTCATCATAATAATTTGCTTCTATTCCTTCTTTTTTTAAATTTTCTTCTAATATGCGTCCTCTGCTCTGCCCCCCTGACAGCACCACAATTTTGTATCCATCTTTTTTCCACTTTCTTATATCATCTATTAAAATTTTAAAATGTCCCTTATATGAATTTAAAAGCTTAGAAGATATTCTCCCCTCTGTTTCTAAAGTGTTGAAATATACTGATTTATTCCCCTCTATATTTTTTAAAATATACTCTGGGCTCATATAAATCTCAAAACTATCTGGCAGTAAATATCCTTTTTCAAGAAATGCTTTGCAAAGCTCATAGTTTTCATAGAGAAGGTTTTCATATCTTATTTGAAATTTCTTTGGCTCATCCAGAAAAATCAATGTTTTTTCTAAGTCCATGTAATGCATAATAATTGAAGGTCTGTCTATAATATACGCTATATATCTGTCCATGCCTGCAAAATAGTACTGCTCTTTAAATTTCTCTAGATCACCCTTTACTTTTTCCTCTATTTTATTTTTAAATCCTTTCACATCTTTTTTACTTAACTTTTCTAAATACTCATTAAGGCTATGAGAAATTTTGTTTATAATCTCTTCTCTTCTTTCAGAATCATATATTAATTCTCTTGCAGGTAAAATGGTAACTTCTTTGATTTTTTCCAAAGACCTTTGAGATATAACATCAAAACTTCTTATAGAATCTATTTCATCATCAAAAAATTCAATTCTTACAGCAACTTCACTGTTTATAGGAAATATATCAACTATTCCGCCCCTTATGGCAAATTGTCCTTCCCCTTCTACTACAGACATTCTCTCATACCCAATTGCCACAAGCCTTTTTGAAATCTCATGTAAGTCCACACATTCCCCTATAGAAAAAGAGACAATGCTTTTAAAAAACAATTCCTTATCTATAAGCTTTCTGCCTATTGCCTCAGGGCTTGTAATTACTATTTCATATTCACCATTTATTATTTTGTACAAATTTTTTATTCTCTCATAGGTGGAATCACGGCTTTTAGCCTCTATATCATGAAACATAATTTCTTCTGGAGGAAAATATAAAACACCTTCTTCAAAAAAGTTCAAAAAGTCCTCATAGGTCTTTCTAGCGCTAATATCATTATTAGCAATGAATACACCTTTTAAGTTTAAATGCTTTAAAATAGCATAACTTATATGAACTTTTTGCGATTGAGATGACCCCCCTAGAGAAACGGCGCCATTTCCCTTTTTAATATCATTTAAAATATTACGGTACTGGCTCATTTCCATAAGTGGATCAATTAAGTATTTTTTTGTCTTTACACCTGTCATTTATATTCAATCCTCTGATATTATAAATTAATTCTTTAATAAGTTATAATTTAATTTCTGGCATCTGTCTGGTATCTGTAAATTTATATATTTATAGATTTATGTCCCCAGGTTATTAAATTTGTTCATTGCCTGATCAACCCCAAGATCTATTATTGTTTCAACAGCATCTGCTGCATTAACCACTGCCTTTGCAATTTTTTCCTTATCTTCCTTGGAAAATTTACTTAATACATAATCGGCCAAATCCCATCCTTCTGGAGGCTTGTCAATTCCAACCCTTACTCTGGGAAATTCATCAGACATTATTTGATATATAACAGACCTCATGCCATTATGGGTCCCCGCACTCCCTTTAGGTCTTACTCTAATTCTTCCAGTGGGCAAATCTATATCATCATATATTATTATAATGTTTTTTACAGATATCTTATACCAGCTAATTATATCCCTTACACTTTCCCCGCTAAGATTCATATATGTTTGAGGCATGACCAACAAGACCCTTTTGCCACAAATAACCCCTTCTCCATAAAGTGCCTTAAATTTTAACTTAGATATTTTTATTTTATGCTTTGATGCTAAAAGTTCTACAACCCAAAATCCAACATTGTGCCTTGTTTCAGCATATTTTCTCCCAGGGTTGCCAAGCCCTATAACAACAATTAAATCATCCAAAGTATCTACCTCCCCATCTTTTGGGTTAATAAAAAAATGAATTTACAAAATAATAACTGCCCATTAAAGTTTAAAAATAGGCAGTGTCTGTTATTATTTTCACAACATTTTTAAAAATACATTAATCTTTTTGAGTAAAAAGTGTACTTATGGACATATCCCCGTATATTCTTTCTATAGCCTCTGCAAATACCGCCGCAACAGATAAGGATTGTATCTTTGGACTTTTCTTATCTTCAGTTAAAGGAATTGTATTTAAGGTAATTAATTCCTTTAACTCTGATTTTTCAATTCTTTCTACGGCATTACCAGATAGCACTCCATGGGTACAACAAGCATATACTTCCTTAGCTCCAATTTCAGTTAAAGCTTTAGCAGCATTCATAATTGTTCCGCCTGTATCTATAAGGTCATCCACCAGTACTACTCTTTTATTATTTACATCTCCAATTATATTCATTATTTCAGATACATTTGCCTTAGGGCGTCTTTTGTCAATGATAGCCAAAGGAACATCCAGTCTTTCTGCAAACTTTCTCGACCTTGCAACACTTCCCACATCAGGAGAAACAACAACAACATCGCTGGTATTTTCAAATTTTTCTCTAAAATGATTAGCGAGAATAGGTACCCCTAATAAATGATCTAATGGGATGTCAAAAAATCCTTGCAACTGTGGGGCATGCAGGTCCATTGTCAATATCCTGTCTGCACCAGCAGTAGTTAATAAATTAGCTACAAGTTTTGCAGAAATAGGATCTCTTGCTTTTGCTTTTCTGTCCTGTCTGGCATAACCATAATAAGGAATAACAGCGGTTATCCTGCCAGCTGATGCTCTTCTTAGAGCATCTATCATAATCAAAAGCTCCATAATGTTATCATTAACAGGAGTACACAAAGATTGTATCAAGAAAACATCTGAACCTCTTACAACCTCATTAATTCCAATTGCACACTCACCGTCACTAAACTTTCCCACATTTGCCAACCCTAGGGGCAACCCAATTTTTTCTGCAATTTCCAATGCCAATTCACGATTTGAGTTACCAGCAAAAATTTTTATATCCTTACCATGTAGATTCATCTTAAAGCTCCCCTTTTACTTCTTATTTTAATATTTTAAAAACTTATTAATCCTTTTTCAAAATTCCTTTTTTTAAAACCCAGTTTTCTTTTATTACCTGCCTGTTTCTTGCAATAGCTAAAGAATTTTCAGGGACTTCATCGGTAATGGTAGAGCCTGCTGCGATATACGCATTTTTCTTAACTTCAACAGGTGAAACCAAGTTTACATTGCATCCAATAAATGAATTATCTCCTATAATTGTCTTGTGCTTTTTTTGTCCATCATAGTTAACCACTACTACACCACAACCTAGATTAACTTTTTTGCCAACTTCTGCATCTCCCACATAAGTTAAATGGGATATTTTGGTGCCATCTCCAATTAAGGAGTTCTTTATTTCAACAAAATCCCCTATTTTTACGTTTTTGCCTATATTACTTCCTGGTCTTAAATATGCAAATGGACCTATTTTGGTCTCATTGTCTACACAGCTTTCTATAACAACTGAATTTTTTATTTCAACTTTATTTCCAACTCTAGAACTTTCAATTGTGCTGCCAGGTCCTATTATACATTCTTCTCCTATTTTTGTTTCTCCTTTAATTACAGTTGAAGGATATATAACGGTATCCATACCTATTTCCACTTCAGAATCTATATATGTTGAGTCAGGGTCTATAATTGTAACACCATCTGCCATTATCTTGTTTAATATCCTCTTTCTTAAAACTTTGGCTGCATCTGACAATTGAATTCTGTCATTTATTCCAGCTAATTCATCTCTATCTTCAATTTTAACAGCTCCTACTTTAAGTCCCTTAGTTATTAATATCTTTATAGTATCAGTAAGATAATACTCACCTTGATCATTTTTATTGTCAAGTTCTTTCAATGCTTCTCTAAGTGCACTTATATCAAAACAATAAATACCTGAATTAATTTCATTTATTTTCTTTTGCTCATTAGATGCATCTCTGTCCTCAACAATCTCTACTACTTCCTTTTGACTGTTTCTGATTATCCTTCCATATCCTGAGGGATTGTCAAAATCTGCTGTTATTATTGTAGCAGCATTGCCTTTTTCCTTATGGTAATCAACTGCAAGTGAAATGGTCTTTGAAGTAACAAGAGGCATATCTCCATACATTATAACAACTTGCCCTTCTCTATTCTCAAGAAATTCTTTAGCTTGGATAACAGCATGACCAGTTCCTAATTGTTCCTCCTGATTTGCATAAAAAACTTTATTTCCCATATATTCTTTTACTTCTTCTGAATTACGGCCAACAACAAGTACAATTTCATCCACTCCAGAGTTTTTCACACATTGATAAGCCCACTCTACCATTGGCTTGCCACATATCTCGTGTAAAATCTTTGTCTTTTTTGATTTCATCCTTTTGCCCTCACCTGCAGCAAGGATGATGGCCATTAAGTGCTCCATACATTTCTCCTCCTCCAAAGATAATCAGGTGTTTTTTTTAAATAAGTAATTAAATACCTTCTAGCTAACTAAATCTTATTACCTAATATATTCTCTCACTTTTCCTTAATTTTTTCAACATTAAATAGAAACATAAAAATACACAAAATAAAAAATCGTCAAAAACACACGTTAAGCTAGAGTCTTAAGAAACAAATTTGTGGTATAACCACAAACGCCCCCAGACTTTCATGCCTAATATAATTTTAGGACATTAACGTAATGCTTTTCACGATATGATATTATTCTAAAAAAAATCTGCACCTAACAAGACACTTCTTTCTTTATGAAGGCATATTCTCTTATTATTTTACTTTACATAAAATATGCTTATTCTTCTTCTGTGCCTTCTGCTGCTTCACTTTTGCTTTCTTCCACATCTGCAGCTGTTGAAATATACTCATACTTGTCCAATATAGCAGTTTGTATCTTTCCTCTTGTCTCTGCATTAATAGGATGTGCAATATCTCTGAACTCGCCATCAGGAGCTTTTCTGCTAGGCATAGCTATAAAAAGTCCGTTTTGGCTCTCTATAACCTTTATGTCATGAACAACAAATTCATTGTCAAAGGTTACAGAAACAACTGCTTTCATTTTTCCTTCTGAATCAATTTTTCTGATTCTAACATCAGTAATTTCCATAAGATGTTACCACCTTCCGTAAATAATTGTGAATTCTCCATGTATATTAATCTATTCGTCATTTTTTTTATTTTTCCTGCTTATTTTTTATCATTTTATTATTTTATTAAAATATGTCTTATAAAAGCCTTAATTGTAGCTATTCTTAGAATAAATATTTTCATCTTTTGTTATAGCATTTCTCTTTCTTTTTTATATTATTCATTGTAGAATATAAAGACATATTTAAAATACTTGCGTTTTTATATTACATCAATACCTTTTTAAACAGTATTTTCAATAGTTTTTTCAAGTTTTTTTATTAAATTTTGATTTTAGACTTATATTTGAGTTAAATTTTTCATATAATAGTAATTGAATATTTATTTTATTATAAGTCAATCATTATATAAGCTGGTAGTATAAACTGGTAAATTAGAAGATAATAAATAATTTTTTACACGAATAGGAGTGTTATTTTTTGTTGAATTCAAATGTTTTAAATTTAAACAATGTTAAACATGTGCATTTTATAGGCATAGGAGGAGTAAGTATGAGTGGTCTTGCTGAAATCCTCCTTAATATGGGATATAAAGTGTCTGGTTCTGACATTAATTCCTCAAATTTAACTTCCAAACTCTCTGAAAAGGGAGTTAAAGTATATATCGGGCATAGTGAAGAAAATATAAAAAATCCCGATCTAGTGGTATATACTGCTGCAGTAAAAGAAGACAATCCAGAACTTGTGAAATCTAAATTATTAAAAATACCCGTTATAGAGCGTTCTGTGCTTTTAGGGGAAATAATGAAAACTTTTCCCTACAGCATTGCTGTGTCAGGTACTCACGGGAAAACAACCACCACTTCTATGGTTTCAATGATACTTTTAGAATGTGGATTTGACCCCACTATACATATAGGTGGAGAATTAGATGCTATAGGAGGAAACACACGCATTGGAGGAAATAAGTATTTTGTCTCTGAGGCTTGTGAATATGTGGAAAGTTTTTTGAAATTTTATCCTTTCCTTGCCATTGTTTTAAATATTGAAGAGGATCATCTTGACTATTTTAATGGTATAGAACATATTAAATCTTCTTTTTTAAAATTTATGTCTCTTGTTCCTCAGAATGGCTATATAGTTGCAAATTGTGATGATAAAAATGTTGTCTCTTTATTAAACCATGTAAATTGCAATAAAATCACCTACGGCATCACCTCAAAAGATGCAATGTGGACAGCAAGAGACATAGTCTATGACCACACTGGATGTGCAACTTTTGGGGTATATAAAAATAACAAAAAAGTTATTGACATTAATTTAAAACTTCCTGGAGTACATAATGTTAGCAATGCCCTTGGTGCCATATCCGCATGTCATGCACTAGGTTGTGATTTTGAAGGCATAAAAGCAGGTTTGGAAAATTATACAGGCACTCACAGACGCTTTGAACTAAAGGGAATAATTAATGATATTAAAGTAATTGACGATTATGCACATCATCCTTCAGAAATTAAAGCCACATTAAAAGCATGTAAAAATATTTCCCACAGAAAAATTTGGTGTGTTTTTCAACCTCACACTTATTCTCGAACAAAACATTTGCTGGATGAATTTGAAGACGCCTTTTATGATGCTGACACAGTAATAATAAGTGACATTTATTCTGCCCGTGAAGTGGATACTGGAGAAATTCATTCTTCCCAGTTGGTGGATAAAATAAAGTCTTATAACAAAAATGCTCTTTACATGCCTGAATTTGAATCAATTGTACAGCATTTAAATAAACATGCTTCTGCTGGTGATTTGATAATAACTATGGGAGCTGGAAATATCAATAATGTTGGGGAAATGTTTTTAAGGACAAAAAAAATAATAGCTGTAAGTTAAATATAAGACTTCACCTTATATAAATAAAGTGAAGTCTTGTATTTTAAAAACATATATTACTTTTTATCTTGGTCAATCATTGCAAATTTAATTTCACCCTGGGCAGCAATCTGACCATCAACTGTAGCAGATACCTTTACTTTTCCCATACCCATTTTAAAAACAAGGAATTCTGCCTCAAGTCTTAATACATCACCTGGAACAACCTGCTTTCTAAACTTCATAGACTCTATGCCTGTAAACACTCCTAGCTTTCCTTTGTTTTCTTCAAGCATAAGTCCTGCTACACAAGCTGTTTGAGCCAGTGCTTCCACTATCAGCACCCCAGGCATAATAGGGTTTTTTGGAAAATGTCCTTGAAAAAATGGCTCGTTAATTGAAACATTTTTTATAGCAACTGCTCTTTTCCCTGGCTCTACTTCCTCTATTTTGTCAATTAGCAAAAATGGATATCTGTGAGGAATAATATTTTGAATTTCAATATTTGATAACATTCCCAATGCCTCCCCAATTATTTTCGTTATTCTGATGATAACCTATACACACTTTTGTGTCAATAGATGGGAAGACCTTAATCATTGATGATATCTGTCAATTTGTTTTTTGTACCTTGTATTGCTTCTATTATATCTGATACTGTCTGTACATGGTAAGCTACTACAGATGAAAATTCCTCTGAAGCTGATACTGTTTGTTTCGCAAACATGGCGGTTTCTTCTATTAATTTAATTACTTCATCTTTATCATTCTTCATTTCATCTAAAGAAATATTTACATCGTTTATTTCTTTTGAAATAGAAAATACTGCATCTGTAATATTGTTAAAAGACTCACTGGTATCCTCAACAGACTCAGTTTGAACTTTTATTGACTCTTTTAAATCCTCAACTGAATGATTTATACGAGCATATTTTTCTGTTATTTCATCCATAACTGCAAAAATTTTTTTCTCATAATCTTTTACCTGAAATTCTCCTATACACTCCCTGCCCTTTTCCACAAGTTTTTTATACATTTTTTTATACAATTGGTTGGTCAAAAATAAAGTTATTAAGCATCCTGATAATACCAATAATGCCACCAGCACCCCAAACTTTATTTCTTTTGACAGATAATTTATAAAAACTCCCGAAAAAACAGCAAATAAAATTATGGAAATGACCGCTGTTAAGTGATTCTTTTCCATTTTTATTTTCTTAAGCCTTTTCACATTGTATCACTCCAAGTATGATATGAAAAAATAATCATTTCCAAATCCCATACACCTTTAGGAGCTATTTTACTTATTCTTAACCTTCCTGATTTTATTAAATTATACCTTTCTGCCCCCAAGGTTTCTGCTAAGCTGTTTGTACAGCTCTTCTGCCAATCCATAGCTTCTATCTTTTGATGCTTCTTTAACTAATTCATCATCTAGCATGCTTTCAAATATTTCTCTTCCCATAGGCTTTGGTATCAAATTACTTTTAACTACCGTTGCCCTCATTTGCTTATATACCATGTTAAGAAGCAGCCCTTCAAATTCCCTGCAAACCTCTTTTAATGCTTCTTCATCTTTGTTTTCATAAGCATTTAAAAGCCTTTTTTCAAACTCGCTTTCCTGGCCTATTTGTTTGGTACTATATAAATTATTGTTTATACTGCTTCCACCAATTTTATTTATATCCATTTAATTCACTTCCATTATCTCTTTAAGTTATTTGCTATACCCAGCATATCATCTGCTGATTGAATGGCTTTTGAATTTATTTCATATGCTCTTTGAGCTACAATAAGTTTAACCATTTCTTCAACCACCTGAACATTTGATGATTCCAAAAAGTTTTGTCGTATATTGCTTCTTCTTCCCATTTGTTCATCTGGAACTGGCTGACCCGAAGCAGGAGTAATTGCGTAATTGTTACTTCCTACGCTTTCTAATCCATATCTGTTAGGGAACTTAACCAATCCTAGCCTTTGTCCCATGGAAATAACAACACCTTCTTCGTCGGTATAACTAAGTTCTCCATTTTCTCCCACACTAAGCTTTGAAACATCAACATCAATTATTATTTCCATTCCATTTTCATCTAAAACAGGGTATCCGTCTGCCGTTGTTAGCATGTTTCCAATGTCTGTAACACTTATTTTAAAACTTCCATCACGGGTGTAAACTATTTCTCCGCCACGTCCTGCTATCATAAAAAAACCATCTCCATCTATTGCAAAGTCCAAAGGGTTGTCGGTTCTTTCTAAATTTCCCATTTGGAAACTTTTGGATGTGGCAGCTGTTACTGTTCCATGCCCCACCTGTAAATTTACAGGTCTTCCTTCATTACCTAAAACGTCTGCTCTTGTTAAAGTTTCATACAGCATATCCTTAAACTCAGCTCTGTCCTTTTTGTATCCTGTTGTGTTAACATTTGAAAGATTGTTGGAAATAACATCAACATTAAACTGCTGTGCTTTCATACCTGAACTAGCTGTCCAAAGTGCTCTCATCATAGGGCTTCATCCTCCTGTTATCTTACTCTTCCTACCTCATTTACTGCTTTTGCCAACGCTTCATCTTGTGCCTGTAAAACTTTTTGATTTGCCTCATAGGCACGCATTACAGTAATCATATTTACCATTTCGCTTATTGCATTTACATTTGACTGTTCTAAATATCCCTGCTTCACCACTCCACTAAATTCATTAGGGTTAGCTCCTGCTGCTTCAACAAGATTTTCACCTATCTTTCTTAATGCATTCTCATTTTCAAACTCACTAATTAAAAGTCTGTTTATAGCCTGACCATTTTCTAAAATAGTACCATCTTCTAAAACACTAAAATCTTCACTTCCTAAAGTGATAATGCCTCCTTCTCCCATAACAAAATAGCCTTCTTTTGTTACCAACTGTCCATCAGCATTTAATACAAAAGCACCATCTCTTGTATGCCTTTGTACAAAATTACCATTATCCAATGGAACAGCAACAGTAAAAAAGGCTAAATCTGAATCTGCTATTGCCATATCAAGGCTTCTATCTGTTTTTGTAAGCTGCCCTCTGGTGTAATATGTAAAGACTTCTCCAACATCATTTCCCAGATGCATGTTTCCAACCCTCCCTGAAGGGTTATCAGTACTTTTGCTGTCATTTATACGCTTTATCAACATCTCAGGAAAGCTTTCATATACAACAGTGTCTTTTTTGTATGCATTGGTATTTACATTCGCAAGATTATTGGATATTATATCCATTTGTTTGGTGTTTGCCAACATGCTCCATCCAGAAGTGTAAAGACCTCTAATCATATGTTCTCTCCTAATAAAAAAGATTTTAGTTATATTCCACTACTTATATCGGAAATGTTTAAGAAATGCTTAATAAGAACTTTAAATTTTTTTACAAATTACATTTTGGTGTCCCGGACAGGAATCGAACCCGTATTAGTAGAACCGGAATCTACTGTCTTATCCATTAGACCACCGGGACATTTTAAGAATTGTAAAAATCAATCCACTATCTATATTATTATAATCCAATGTTTCTTTATTTACAACATAAAAAATCGAGAAAAATTTACATAAAAAGCTTCGTAAGCAATGTGCTAACCAGATAATCAATTGTATATCCAAGTACCATTACCCATGTAGACACCATAAAAAATACCAAACTTTTAAGTTTTTTGTGAAATGTATAAATTATATATATACCCCGGGTTATAATAGCCGATTGCCAAAAAATAATTATAATTTTAAAAATCAGAAAAAACCCCGAATATATTCTAAGTCCCAGAATCCTTTCTTTAAACACCAAATGCAGCAAAATATACAAAGGAATAATTAAAAAATGAGATACTATATATACTTTCATTAATTTAATAAATTGCCCCTTTATATCAGTTATTCGCTTCCTAAGGGCAAAATTCTTAAATATATCAAACAAAGGCATTGCAAAAAATATTATATCCAAAAGCCCCACTAGAATAATAATGCAAAGAGCAAGAGAAATATTATAAACTAATATTTCTGTAGGTTTATTATAAAAATAAAAAGGTATCTTATAAATAAGGGACATCCCTAAATCAACCAAACCAATTAATACTATCCCTATATATAAAGTATGCAATTTGTCAGTTATTTTTTTAAAAAAATCTTTTGGAAACAGTAGTCTGTCAATAAGAAATTTTTTCACTTTAAAACTCCTTAATGTATTATTAAAAAAGAGCATGTAAAATATGCCCCTTTTAATAATACATTATTTTTATTTATATGTCTATTTCCTGAAATTAAGATGGTAAATGAATAATCTTAGTCAAGAAAGGTTACAGTTCTAATCTCTATAGTTTTCCCAATTTTTGCTATGAGATATCCATATTCCTCTATTAAAGTAAAACTCTCCTTCACCTATAAACATATCTTTTCTTTCTGTTTCTCCTGCTAAATGCCATCTTAACCATGCTATTGTTGCAGGAATTCCGTCAAAGGGACCACTTCCATGGCCGCCTCCTATCATTTCACCATACCATATTGGCACTGTTGCCTGCCTATAATCATTTCTTGTATTTTCAAGAGCTAAATTATCCTCTAACCCACATACAAGAGCAGTAGGTTTTCTCATTTTGCTTGCTCCCATACCGTCAAGGGAACCTCCATTCATGTGAATTGTAGTTGATATCCTAGGATCGCTTGCAATAGCATAAGCACCTACTGATCCAAGGGAATGTCCTCCTGCTGCAATTCTGGTTGTATCTAATTTATTGTAGTATGGACTGGAGGGATTGCTATTTTGCTGTATAATCCAATCTAATGCCCTTTTCATCTCATCTCCTGAAGCTGTTGATTCTTCACTGTAAATTACAAAACCGTGAGAAGCAACTTTAATCATAGAAGATTCATAATAGCTAGGATGAGAACCTCCACCTGGTCCATATAAAAATATTGGATGTGCTTTAACATCTAAACTTCCAAGATTAGATGGTCTAAAAATCCACCCTTTATTGTTTGGTCCTACATTTTTGTCTATTGTTACCTGAAAAGGACCGTTTTGTTCTATGCTGTTAACAGAAGGCAAAATTCTTGTGTTAGTAGGTGGACTTGAAGGAATGGGAGTGGCTGTTACACAGCCACATTCCCTTCAGCTGGAAATTTATCAATAATTTCCAATATGTATCTTTGCAGAAGTGTTGCATCATTAGAGTTAATAGCTCCATCTCCATTGACATCCCCATTTGTAAACGCTTCTCCTGTAAGAGTTGTTATTTCTAATATATGTCTAGATAGCAATGTGTAGTCGTTAGTATTTATTCTTCCGTCTCCATTTACATCTCCTATCTTTCCAGTTTGCGGCGGATCTGTAGGAATTGTTCCTCCACTAAATTCAAACCAGTCCACATTAACAGGTCCTGAGAATACAAGATATAAATCATTTTCTCCAGTAACATTGCTAACTTCACAGCTTAACAGTTCATATGCATCCCAATCACCTGTTGAACTAGCTGTCAATGTTCCTATACGTGTTCCAGTAGGGCTGTTTAACCTAAGGTCAATGCTTATATCCATAGCACTTGCAACCCTGGCTTTAAAAGAATTTGCTCCACTTCCAAAATCTATTTTGCTATATACTGCAGAATCACCGCTTTCTATATATCCTATTCCACCTCCACCTTCAGGTGTATCTATTATTGTCATTGTTGAAGAATTAATACTGTTATATTCCTCTGCTTCAATTCGTGAGAAAGCAGATCTAGGTGTTGGCGGCGGTGTTGGTGTAGGTGGCGGTGTTGGTGCAGTTTCACCTGGCTCTGTAAATCCTGCTGCACAAGCCATTCTGGCAAAATTCCACAAACTTGGCTTCCACACAGTCCAGTCATGACCATAATTTTGAAGGAGCCACTCAACATGATCAATATTATTTTTCTTACAATAATCCACTAATCTGTTGTTACTGAAAATAAGGTTATCTGCTGTACCGCAGGAAAGAAATAATAGTTTTAAGTTCTGTTTTACTTTTGTTCCACCATCAGGGAATAATTGATTGTTTTGCTTCATAATTGGTGATGATGAAAAACCACCTACATAATGAAACTTATCTGCATTTGGCAAACCTATATTTATTGCTTGAGCACCACCCTGGGAAAGACCCGCAATGGCTCTGTGTTTAGCATCAGTATAAACTGAATAGTTACTTTCTATATGAGGTATAAGACTTTCTAATAAATCTTTGGTAAAGTTTTCCCATCCATCTACTCCTGCTGCCTTAGCATCCCCATATGGCAATACAAGAATAAAAGGATCTATTTCGCCTGCTGCAATAAGGTTGTCAAGAATTGTATGTGGTGCTCCATTGTGGTACCACTCATCTTCATTTCCTCCAATCCCATGCAATAAGTACATAACACTGTACTTATTAGCTGTTGAATATCCTGGAGGCAAATAAATTCTAGCTCTGCGCTGGCCATTTGTAGCTTTAGATTGATAGTTAATATAGCTTACCTGACCATGTGGAATGTTGTTATTTACCCTGTCATAACCTGAAGGTGGCATTGTTGGTTGTAAAGCTGCTGAAGAAATAAATGTTGAAACATTCAAAAATGATATCAACAACAATACACTTAACAAGCCACTAAAAATACCTTTTTTCATAAATACTTCCTCCTTTTTAAAATTTATGTATTTTCTGCATACCCCTATATATAATCTTCGTTGCAACATGTACAAAAGGATACATGTTTATATATTTTTATATATTTTTATCTCTTTTCACGATTATAATTTTGTCGCAACATGCATAAAAGCATGCATGTTGCGACAATGGAAAAGGGGAAAATCACTATTTGCAGCAATTGGCTGCGGTGCTAAATTACTGCAATTTTTTTCTTATGCTTATATTTTATAAACTATTTTTCAAGTGCCTCTTTTAATGCATCCTTTATTGCATTATACGCTGGCTTTGGATTGTAACTTTTATCAAAAATCAATGGGTTGTCAGTGCCCGGGAATACTCCAGGAACCCATGAATATTGGTCAGTAAATCCCCAAAATACAAAAGTAGTTACATTAGGATTTCTCAAGCAAATTTCCATCAAAGCTTTATAGTTTTCTGCCTGTACCTGGAATGCTTGGTTTTGATTTTGGGATGATGGTATTCTTATATCAATCTCAGTAAAGGATACCAAAAGACCAAGATCTGCATAGCGTTTTACATTTCGTTCTATATCAGCAAGCTGTGAAGCACTCATACCATTAATGAAGTGACATTGGAATCCTACTCCATCAATAGGCACTCCTCTTTCTAGCATACCTTTAATCATATTATATGTGTAATTAGATTTAGCGCCCATGTCTTCTATATTATAGTCATTATAGTAAAGAAGTGCATCAGGGTCAGCCTTTCTTGCTGTACGGAAAGCAATATCTATAAAATCTTGACCAAGTACTCTTGAAAAAACACTGCTTCTAAGTGAATGTCCACTATCATCTACAGCTTCGTTAACTACGTCCCATTCCTTAATTTTACCTTTGTAATGAGTTAGTACTGTATTTATATGATTATTTATAACAGCAGTCAGAGAATCCTTGTTCCAGTTTCCATTATGCACCCATCCTGGAAGCTGGTTGTGCCATAGAAGTGTATGTCCACGTAATTCCATGTTGTTACGCTGAGCAAATGAAACTAGTTTATCCCCATTTGAGAAGTTAAAATTGTTTTGAGATGGCTGTAGGGCATCAAATTTCATTTCATTTTCAGCAACAACCATTGCAAATTCTCTTTTTAGAATTTCTTCATAAGTTGAATTTGTTTGATTATAAAACCATTGGCTGTTAACACAAGAACCAATTATTTTCCCATTAGCCGCCCCATAGTCTTTTAATGCTGTTCCTGTAAGAGGTGGGTTTGTCGGTCCTGGAGTTTGTGTCGGTGTTGGCTCCATATCCTCTACTGGAAATTTATCAATAACTTCTAATATATATCTGCTAAGTAAAGTTGAATCCATGGAGTTAATAGTTTTATCACCATTTAAGTCAGCAACATCAATATTTGGTAAAGAATCTATAATTTCTAGTACATACCTGCTAAGCAATGATGCGTCCATAGAGTTAACAACTCCGTCATCATTTACATCACCATATTTTACATTTGGATTGTGAGTAGGTGGCGGTGTTGGGTTTGTTCCCCCTGATCCTTTTGTAAATGTAAACCAGTCAATATTTACAGCACCTGAAAATACCAATACAATGTCATTTTCTCCTGTAACAGAGCTAATGTTAGTGGAAAGCTCTGTATAATCATTCCAGCCACCTGTTGAGCCAACTTCTAAAGTGCCTATACGTGTTCCTGTTGAACTGCCTAATCTTATATCAATAGTTGTAGGATTTTCTACATCAGATGCAACATTTGCAGTAAATTTAGTTGCTCCACTTCCAAAGTTTACTTTTTTAAATGTTAATGAGTCTCCATTTTCT
>JAAYTS010000237.1 GCA_012517995.1 Clostridium sp. | reverse complement strand
ATTTAATTCCTTTTTCCTTATTCCTTACTTCCTAAAGTCCTTTCATTCCTCAATTTTTAGGGCAAAAAATGAAAATAAAGTGCTTTTAGGATTGAGGGTTAAGGGGGAAGGGTTAAGGAGAGATTTTACCCATTTTTCATTCCATTTTCTTTTCCATTCAATCTTCTAATCCATTGATTTTTCTGGCTTTTAGCCTTATTCCTTGTTCCTTATCCCTTAAAACTAATACATAAAAAAACATGGCCTACAGGGCTTTTCTTCTCCCTAATAAACCATGTTTCCTAAAAGTACTTTATTTACTCCTTCTCAAACATTTGAAAAATGAAAGAAGTTTATTTGATGTAGACAACTTTTATTAACTTTTTATATCTCCCGTCTTCCCTCTAAAGCCTTAGACAGTGTAACCTCATCTGCGTACTCTAAATCGCCCCCTACAGGTATTCCGTGGGCAATTCTGGTTATTTTTATCCCCAAAGGCTTTAAAAGCTTTGATATATACATTGCCGTTGCTTCCCCTTCTATATTAGGGTTTGTTGCAACTATAACTTCTTTAATAGAACCGTTCTTTATCCTCTCAAGAAGTTCTTTTATCTTAATATCCTCAGGACCAATTCCATCCATTGGAGAAATAGCACCATGAAGTACATGGTAAAGACCTTTAAACTCTTTTATTCTTTCCATTGCAACAACATCTTTAGGATCTTCCACCACACAAATTAAAGAGTCATCTCTTTTTTGGGAATTACAAACAGCACATAAATCTGAATCAGTTAGATTTCCACAAACTCCACAATATTTAATTTTTAACTTTGCATCAATAATTGCATTTGCAAGCTTCTCCGCCTTTTCCTTTGGCGCATTTAACACATAAAAAGCTAATCTTTGAGCAGTTTTATGACCTATGCCCGGAAGCTTTTCAAATTCTTCTATAAGTCTGGCAATTGGTGCTGCATAAAAACTCATTTATATTCCCCTTGTCTGTACTTATTTAGGAGAAGTCTTTTTTCTTTTAAGACCTCAAAATATAAAATTCACATATTTTTAAAAATTAGAATAATCCTGGAATCCCAGACATTCCACCTGTTATTTTACTCATTTCACCACTTACCATTTCATCAGCTTTCCTCAAAGCTTCATTAGCTGCAACTAAAATAAGGTCTTGCAGCATTTCAACATCATCAGGGTCTACCACTTCTGGTTTTATAGTAATATTCTTAATTTCCTTCCTGCCTGTTGCCACAACAGTAACCGCTCCGCCCCCTGCAGAAGCTTCAACTTCCTTGTCTTTAAGTTCTTCCTGCAATTTTTCCATTTCCTTTTGCATCTTTTGAGCCTGTTTCATAAGATTTGCCATATTTCCGCCCATTCCCGGGAATCTACCTTTTGCCATAATTCCTTACCTCCAATTATTTTTTCCTATAAACATTATATATTAATATAAACATAAAATACTAGACTTTTATAGCATTATTTAAATTTGTTTATACTCCTTAAATTCTTTTATCAAATTTTACTTATCAATTACAACTTCTACTCATCAATTATATTTAAATCAGCATCGCACTTTTTGGCAATGTCTTGTGCCTTTTCAATAAATTCATCCTTTTCTTTCTGTGCATTTTCAATTATGTCCGTTTCATTAATACATTTGATTTTAACTTGTCTTCCTAAACGTTCACTCAGCCTTCCTTCAATAAATTCAACATTATCAGGCTTCATCAGGCACTCTTCTGAAAACTCTTGTCCTTGACCTTTTCCAAATACTACACCTATAAATCTATCATCAATTTCAACAATTTTTGTGTTCATGAGACAAGTGTATAAAATCATCCTTCCAAAGTCTTTAATTTCCTTTAGTACATCTCCCCAAATCTTAAGTCCCTCCATGCTTCCAGCCGTTATTTTCTTTGGACTGACATCTTTATCGGCTTTTTGGGAAAGCTTGTCCATATCTTTAGAAGTTTCTTTTCTTCCCTTTATATCTTTACCCTTTTCTTTAACACCTAAATCTTCTTTGTCCGAATCCCCTTTTATAGAAATTCCTTTAGACAAAAGATCTGATAGCTTTTTCTCTAAAGAAGTTACTCTTTCTGCAATAAATGAGTCCTTTAAATTTAAATTGTCTTCAGACAGCTTTATAAGTGCAGTCTCAAGTAAAATTCTTGGATGGGTTGACCATTTTAAAGCAGCTTCTAAAGAAGATAATTCTTTAATTGCTGTTACCAACTCAAAAGTTTCCATCTTCTCACACTGCTCTTTCATTTTTTTAATTATGTCTTCTGATGCATCAATTATTTCCTCTGGTTTTTTAGTTGTACTGCATATGAGAAGATTTCTATAGTAAAAAACCAAATCAGATACAAACTGACCTATGCTTTTTCCTTCCATAACAAGCCTGTCTATCTGTTTTAAAACATCTTCCACCTGCTTATTTATTATATATTCCACCATTTCAGAGACAAAAGTATCTTTGACTATGCCAGTTATTTTTAAAACATCTTCATAGGTAAGTTCTTCCTTCCCCAATGAAATACACTGATCCAAAATACTAATGGCATCTCTTAGGGCTCCGTCTGAAAGTTTTGCAATAAGGGTTGATGCCTCTTTTTGAATTTTAACCCCACTTTCTTTTGCAATATATTCCACCCTCTTTGTAATACTCTCTACAGGAATTCTTCTAAAATCAAACCTTTGGCACCTAGACAATATTGTAGCCGGAAGTTTGTGGGGTTCTGTAGTAGCCAATATAAAAATTACGTGGGAAGGAGGTTCCTCTAAAGTTTTTAAAAGGGCATTAAAAGCTCCGGTAGAAAGCATGTGAACCTCATCTATTATATAAACACGATACTTTGCTTTAGAAGGGGTATAAATCACTTCATCCCTTATATCACGGACATTATCCACACTATTGTTTGAAGCAGCATCTATTTCTATCACATCTAAAATGCTTCCATTTAGTATACCTTGGCATATTTCACACTGATTACAGGGGTCGCCTTCTACAGGATTTAAACAATTTACAGCCCTGGAGAATATTTTAGCAGTTGTAGTCTTTCCTGTACCCCTGGTTCCACAAAAAAGATATGCATGAGCTATCCTGCCTGTCATAACAGAATTAGCCAAGGTCTTTATAACATGTTCTTGTTCAACAACGTCCTTAAAAACCATAGGACGCCACTTTCTATAAAGAGCTAAATAAGACATTTTTCACCTTCTAAACAACCAATATATAAAAGAATATTTATAATAAAATAAGCTATTTAAACATTTAAATAGCTTAATATTATTCTCATAAACTATATATATAAGGTCGTGCACCCTCTATCGACATTGCTTTTATAAGCGAACCAGTACAGTTAACTCAGACTAGGCAACCCCACGGCACACGTAAGGGCCTACTTACCGCTGCTTTCTTCCGAACCTGACGGGGTTCATAGGGTCACGTTGCGTAGGACCCAGTCATCATTGCCACTTACACAGGCCAGACCTCACAAAAACAAGCCTTGAGAAGGAATTCAACCCTGCTATAGCGGATTGCAGGTACAGGGCACCGCTACCTCCCCGTCTAGCACGACCAAATATTAACTTTAGTATAATCAGTGACTATTTAAAAAGTCACTTATACATTATACTTAATATTTATTAATACTTCAAGTAATTTTTAATAATAATAATATGGAATTTTAATTTTTTTAAATTATAATTTTTTAAAATCAGCTTTTTGCCTTATATTTTTCATTGGCATTTAGTCTGTTTCTAGCAGTGCTGCTTTCAATAAAATTAGTATGCGTTTTAGTGTACCTGTCAAGAACCTTTCTGTCATTTTTACTTAAATTTGTACTTGGATGTTTCTCTTCCCTTCTCAAAATATCACTTCCTTAAATTATATATTTT
>JAAYTS010000236.1 GCA_012517995.1 Clostridium sp. | reverse complement strand
ATACAGGGTGCTATTGACGTTGGATTTAAAAGGGCTATTACAGCAGTAATAGACGGAAATATTACTACATTAATTGCTGCGATAATTTTATATATACTTGGGACAGGTTCTATTAAGTCCTTTGCATTTACACTAGGAGTAGGGGTTGTATTAAACTTTATTACAGCAGTGTTTGTAACTAGGATTTTACTTCGTACAGCTGCAAGTTTAGGACCTAAGAAATCCCACTGGTTATATGGAGTTAAAGGAGGGTCATCAAATGTTTGATTTTTATAGTAAAAGAAAAATATTTATTGCAATACCTATAGTGATAATTTTAATAGGAATCGTGTTCTTTTTTATAAATGATGGATTTGTTTTAGATATTCAGTTTCAAGGTGGCACACAGATGCAAATTGAAATGAATGATTCTGATTTTGATGTTAATAATCCTAATGAAGACCTTGTAAAGGCAGAAGAAGTTATAAAAAGTATTGTTGATAAAAGAGTAACAGTGAGGCACACTCATAGTATGGCAGGAACAGCTGAAGGCAACAAAAGAATGGACTATTTAGTTATTGGTGTTGCAACAGGGGAAGAGATGCTAAGTGATTCTGAACAAGGACAGATAGTTTCTGCATTAAGAGAAGAGTTTAAAATTAAAGATGATGCCCAAATAGATTCTGAAGCGGTTAATGCTTCAATAAGTAAAGATTTAAGAAGCAAAGGTCTTTTAGCTGTATTACTAACTTCAATAGCAATGCTTATTTATGTCTGGATAAGATTTAATATAATGTCAGGTTTACTTGCTGGTTTAACAGCTATATTGACACTTGCTCACGATATAACTATAATGATGGCGATATATGTTATTTTTGGAATACCTCTAAATGAAACATTTATTGCTGCTTTATTAACTATATTGGGATATTCTATAAATGATACAATAGTTATATATGACAGAATAAGAGAAAACAGTAAGCTATCCAGAAAAGATACTATAGAAGACCTTGTAAATAAGAGTATAAACCAGTCCTTGAAAAGAACAATTAATACATCAATAACTACATTAATGGCTGTTATAATTGTTTATATATTTGCATCTATAAGTGGAATAACTTCACTAAAAGAATTTTCACTTCCTATTATAGTTGGGCTTATAGCTGGAACTTACTCTTCCATTTTCATAGCAAGTCCTCTATGGGCAAGCTGGAAAAGTTCTCAGCAGAAAAAGCAAATTTCACAAAAACCTTCAAAGGCTTAATTAAATATAAATACAATATACTTTTTAGATAAAAACAAGCTTGTCAAATAGACAGGCTTGTTTTTTAAAACTCAAATAAACTATACTGTCTATTGATTTTTACTCTGGATTGTGCTAATATTTAACTGATGCTTAGGTGGTATCATATTGAACCACACTAATGGGAATACTAAAAATCCAATGTTCTTTTATTACTGCTTTGAACCTATTTAGGACAGAGACAGGAAGGTTTATAAAAATCAAGTATTTTTATATTGGTTGATTATAGTCAATTCCTGTTGGGTTGACTTTTTTTAAATTCAAAGGATAAAAAAGCCGTTTTTAAATAGGATGGGTTTAGAAGGGTATAAAAGATAAGATATTTATGTTCCTAAATTATTTAAAAGAAGGTGCTATTTTATGAGTAAAAAATTTACAGTATCAAGTTTTAAAGAGTTTAAAGAAAAAGGTAAAAAAATAAGCATGCTTACAGCTTATGATTATCCTACTGCTAAAATTTTAGATGATGCAGGAGTGCATGCTATTCTTGTGGGAGATTCAGTTGGAACAGTTGTTTTAGGTTATGAAGATACAATTAAAGTTACAATGGAAGATATGATACATCATATAAAAGCTGTGGCAAGAGGTGTTAAAAGAGCATTTTTGGTGGGGGATTTACCCTTTTTGTCATATCATACAGGCATAATTGATAGTGTTAAAAACGCTGGAAGATTAGTGCAAGAAGGTGGTTGTAAAGCAGTAAAACTTGAAGGTGGAGAAGAAGTTGCAGAAAATGTAAAAGCTATTATAAATGCAGGTATACCTGTTATGGGGCATTTAGGATATACACCTCAGTCCATTAATATATTTGGAGGACATAAATCCCAGGGGAAAACTTTTGAAGTGGCAAAAAAAATATACCAAGATGCCTTAGTGTTGCAGGAAGCGGGAGTGTTTTCAATAGTTTTAGAATGTGTTCCGTATAAATTGGCTAGTTTTATTTCAAAAAAACTTGATATTCCTATAATAGGTATAGGTTCAGGTCCAGATTGTGATGGGCAGGTGCTGGTAGTACAAGATGCTTTAGGATTAGACGAAAACTTTAATCCTAGACATGCAAAAAAATACTTTAATTTAGGAAGTGTTTACAAAGAGGTTGCAGCTAAATATGTAGATGAGGTTGACAAGGGTATTTTTCCTACTTTTGAAAATTCATTTACCGTTGACGATGAGGTTATTAAAATGTTAGAGAATAATTAAAGGGGAAATAATTTTATGAGAATTGTTGAGAAAATAGCAGATTTAAAGACCATTATAAAAGCACAAAAAAGAGAAGAAAAGACAATAGGCTTTGTTCCGACCATGGGATATCTTCATGATGGACATTTATCCTTGGTAGAGACGTCGTTACGTCATAATGACTTTACAGTTAT
>JAAYTS010000290.1 GCA_012517995.1 Clostridium sp. | reverse complement strand
AGTATTTAATATATATCATCCTATTTATCTAACATATATTGTTAATTATGCTAATTGGAAGGCTGTTGACTTGGTAAAAATGTGATGCTATAGTTTAGATATAGAAAAGCAATTTCCTATCTAGTCCTATCTAGTATCTAGTCCTATCTAGAGATATAGAAAAGCAATTTCCTATCTAGTATCTAGTCCTATCTAGGGTAATGCTTAATGAGTAATAAACTAAAGGTCGCATTTATATGTGTTCATAATTCATGCCGGAGTCAGATAGCAGAAGCACTTTGTAAGCACTTAGCAGTAGATATATTTGATAGTTACTCTGCTGGAACAGAAACAAAACCGCAAATTAATCAAGATGCTGTTCGCATAATGAAAGAACTATATGGTATTGATATGGAGAAAACACAATATTCAAAGTTGATTGATGAAATACCTCCAGTAGATATTGTAGTAACTATGGGGTGCAATGTGAAATGTCCTTATCTTCCATGTAAGCACAAGGAAGACTGGGGATTGGATGATCCAACGGGTAAAAATGATGAGGAATATAAAAAAGTGATCAAGGTAATAGAAACCAAAATAATAGAGCTTAAAGATAGACAAAATATAATAATGAAATCATAATATAATTATAACGCCGATTGAAATAAGGGACTGGGATATTGCTTAACGATAGAATTTGTAAATGAATGTACGAGAGAGGGATTATTATCTCCGTTGTCCTTACAAAAAGCATTAGTCGCTTTGGCAGAGATACTGTTGAAACCTTATCAGCAATTACTCTTTTGGATTCTGCTACAAAGCAATATGAATTTCAAATGAAAGAATGTCACCCGCCGATTATTACTGAAAGTGAATTTAGGGTCGTCCAGGATGAAAAGAAAAAATGAAGCAATATTGTCATAGATGATGACGGTAAACGTCGCAACGGTAAGAAATATAGTTCAAAGAGAAAATAAGTAAGCTTAATGGGGGTGTATTATGCGAGAATATAAAATTGTGAAATTAACACAAAAGCCTGAAATAAAAGAGAAGGCAGCAAACTGGTTTCATGAAAAATGGGGTATACCTCTTGAAGCATATCTTGAAAGCATGGAGGCAGCTATAAACGGCGATCCTGTCCAAGAGTGGTATTTATGCTTGGAAGGAGAAAAAATCATTGCTGGCATGGGAGTCATTGAGAATGACTTTCATGATAGAAAAGACTTGGCGCCGAACGTCTGTGCAGTATACACAGAGATGCAACACCGAGGAAAAGGAATTGCGGGTGAACTTCTTAACTTTGTTGTTTCTGATAATAAATCAAAAGGGATATCTCCATTATACTTGGTGACAGATCATACAAGCTTTTATGAAAGATATGGTTGGGAATATCTGTGTATGGTTCAGGGTAATGGGGAATCAAAGATGAGTAGAATGTATATTCACAGGTGAATTTTATACATTAAAATAAAATAGCTTACTTATGTAATGCGACAGGTTAGATGTCATAGCTCGGCGAGTGATCGGGTTAGATGTCAGCCTTCGCGAGTGGTCAAGTTATATGTTGTTCGGATTTTTCTGAGGTTGTGTGGTCAGGTTAGATGTATTTATAAACAAAGAGTCACGTTTAAATACCGGATCATATGAATTTAGTCACTTTATTGACTGCCCCAAGGCTTAATTTCTTGGGTGGCAGTCTTTTTTTAATTTTTTATGAAATTACTCAAAAGTTATTGACATATGCCATAAACGGGGTATAATAAGAATAGATGGCATATGCCAGAAACTAAAAGGAGGTGAAAAACATGCCGAGAAGAGACGGAACCGGCCCAATGGGTGCGGGATCAATGACTGGAAGAGGATTAGGGCTTTGCACAGGTGCTAATGCAGTTAAGTACGGAGCTGGTCTCGGAATGGGATT
>JAAYTS010000276.1 GCA_012517995.1 Clostridium sp. | reverse complement strand
GAACGCAGTTCATACTGCCCGACCATCTCCCGTTGTGGATTGATGGCAGTTGCTGCCAACCCTGTCACTATTCGTCGGTTGGAAATCTTATCCTCCTGTCAGATAACCACTTTTCCAATTTTTTCACACGCAAGGGTACAGCGCCCGGCCGCAAGACAGGTTACAAAAGAGGTTACCCAGAGTAACCAACCGGCAGCAGGAAGTCTGGGAACGTTCGAAAAATAGATTTTGCAGCATTAGTTACTTGGCGGGATCAACCTACTCCACTGGGAAAGGAGGTAGTTTGCGTGCAGCCTAAGGATCAGACAGACCGTCCTATGAGGGAAGCAACGGAGCTTGCTGACGAGGAGTTGAAGGAAGTAACTGGCGGCATCATGAAGCCCACTATATGCCCAACCTGCGGGACTACTCAGGTACTCAAGGACGGCAAGTGGTGGTGCAGCAAATGCCAGAGATAACCGACTTAAGAGGGGGCAAGATCCAAGGAAAAGCCAGTCCAAGTATCTCAAAGGCCCCGAGAAATCTCGGGGCTGCTCCCTCATCCATCTAAAGCTGGAAACCTAATAGTAATGGTTGTTCCTGCATCTTCGGCGCTGTGTAAGTCAATAGACGCTCCGTGGTAAGCAGCAGCATGCTTGACTATGGAGAGGCCCAAGCCCGTTCCCCCCGTTTTGCGGGAATGGCTTTTGTCTATGCGGTAAAACCTTTCAAAAACCCTTCCCTGATGCGCTTGGGGAATACCGATCCCGTTATCCGCAACCTCCAGCACCACCTTGTCCCCCTGGCTAAAACAACTGACGGCAACCCGGCCTCCAGAAGGACGATTGTACTTGATGCCGTTGTCACACAGGTTGTAAACCAGTTCGAAAAGGATGGCCTCATCGCCCCACACCATAGCCGGTTCACCCTCAACCCTCAGTTGCACCCGCTTCTCGTCCGCCAGCGGCCGCAGACGTTCCACCACTTTCTGAGCTACACTGAGCAAGTCTACCTCTGCTTTGGGCCGGACTTCCACCCGCTCATCCAGCTGCGACAGTTTCAAAAGGTCCTCCACCAGCGCAATCATGCGTCCCGCCTCTTCATATATGCGGGCCCCGAAGCCCGTGACATCCTCCGCCTGCACCATGCCTTCTTTGAGCAGCTCAGCATAGCTGGAGATGGCCGTTAATGGAGTCTTTAGTTCATGGGAGACATTGCCCGTGAACTCCCTGCGCAGCTGCTCTGCCTCGTACTTGTCCGTGATGTCCACCGCAATCATTACTACGCCTCGCTTCTGTCTGTCCTCGGCGGATACGGGGCTGAGCAGGACCTGATAACGACCTCCACCCACCTCAAGCACCGTTTCAGCATGCTGGCCGTTTAGTGCTTGTTCCACGCCTTGGCGCAGCTTCAGATCGCGGTTGAACGTCCAGAGGCTCTGACCCAGGCACCGTTCCGTCTCCCCTACCCGAATCCCCAAGAAATGGGCGGCACTGGGGTTCAAGTAAATAACCTGGGCAGCATGATCCAGCAGCATTAAGCCCTCGGTCATGTTGGCGGCAATGGTCTTTAGCCGCTGCTGCTGCTCCTCAAGAGCCTGTACCTGCCCGGCGATGCGCAGGTTCTGACTGTGAATCCTGGCCAAAAGAGGTGACAGCTCTGGGTAGATTTCGTTATCCAGCGGGCTATCCAGGTTTAAATGGTTTATGGGAGTGGTTATAGAAGCGGCCATCTTCTCGCCCAGGATTACTGCGGTAACAAGGACTCCTGCGACGAGAAGCAGGATCAAAGTGAGCATGCGGTAAAGAGTGGATAAAAAGCTGTGAGTTTCCTTAGCAAAGCGGATTACAATTCCATCTGGAAGCAGAACGGCGTAATAGAAGGTTCTCAGCCCTAAGGTGCCCGACAGCCTCCTGCTCTCGGCTCGGCCGTGCTCCCTTGCAGCCCTTATCTCCTCCCGCTGGCTGTGGTTTTCCATGGCGGCAGGATCAGCTCTGTTGTCGTAAAGCACTGTACCATCAGGCGCTACAACGGTGATCCTCGTCCCCGCCGAGGCGCCCGCCCCCATTTCAACCAACTCTTCGGCACTCAGTGCTTCTTCCAGGAGATCCAAGATCAGGTGGGCATCACTCCGCAGCTCATTGGCGGTGTAATCCAGGTGCAGCCCGTGAACTGCCACGACTGAAGCCACGGAGGAGATCAAGACCGCAATGAGCGATATTAGCGCTAGATTGCGCAAGATGGTCTGCTTCATGGCTGCCGCTCCAGTTCCACAAACTTATAGCCCAAACCGCGCACCGTCCTAATCCATGTGCCGTAAGGGCCCAGCTTCTGCCTTACCGTGCCGATGTGCACATCCACAGTCCTCGTCTCCACATCCGTTTCGTATCCCCAGACCAAGTCCAGAAGCTCAGCCCGGGTGAAAACCCGGCCCGGGCTTTTCAGCAAAGCGTGCAGCAGACCGAACTCTTTCAGGGTCAGCTCAACCACTGCCCCGTCCACGGTGACCAGGTGTTTCTCTGGATCGAGAGTCACACCCCCAGAAGACAGAACGCCGGGTTCAGGGGCAGCTTGACGTGCAGCCCTTCTCAGCAGGGCTTTGATCCTGGAGATGAGCTCCATGACGCCAAAGGGCTTGGCCACGTAATCATCGGCCCCGCTGTCCAAACCGAGCACCTTCTCGAACTCCGCCCCTTTGGCCGTGAGCAAAATGACAGGGAGATGTTCCAAATCCGGACGCGCACGGATCTTCTTCAGGATCTGCAGCCCGTCTTCCCCAGGCAGCATAATGTCCAGCAGAACCAAATCCGGGATTCGCTCCGCCAACGCTGACCAGAACTGGGCGGCCTCTTCAAAGCGCTCCACTTCAAAGCCCGAGGCATTAAGGGCATAGACAACCGCGGTGCGGATAGACTCATCATCTTCTACGTAGTAAACCACACTCATACCGTCACCTTCCTAACCCAGCAAATTCCTCCTGTGAGTTCCCGTAATGGCATACTCCACCCATTCGGCGATATTCTCTGCATGGTCGCCGATGCGTTCGAAGTATTTAGCCACCATGAGCAAATCCATCGCTTGGCTGCCATGGCTGATGTCTTCGGCAATGAGCACTACAAGATCATCTTTCACGGTGGTGAACAGTCTGTCCACGACATCGTCTGTCTCCACAACTTCCTGAACTTTAGCCAGATCCCTTTTGACAAAGGCGTCCACGGCGCCGGTGACCATCCGTGCGGTGCGGTCTGCCATCATGGAGATACGCTCCAGTTTCTTGATGTACGGGCTGCCCGCGAGATGCAGGGCAATCTCGGAGATGTCTGCTGCCTGATCCCCAATGCGCTCCATGTCGGTGATTATTTTCAGGGCGGATGAAATAGTTCTGAGATCCCCAGCCACCGGGTGACGCTGCAGGATGATTCTTAGGCACAGCGCCTCTATCTCCTTTTCCTTGGCATCGATGCGGCTATCAAAGGCGATGACACTGCGGGCCATTTCTTTGTCCTGTTTCACCAAGGCCCTGACTGCCCCGGCGATAGCCTCTTCAATCAACGAACCCATGAGGATCAGTTCGTTGTGGAGTTCCTCCAGCTGGGCATCAAACTGCTTGCGCATCATCCAAACCTCCCCGTAATATAGTCCTCGGTGCGCTGGTCCTGAGGCAGAGAGAAAAGCCGTTCTGTGGGCCCTGACTCCACAATTTCCCCGTGCAGGAAAAAGACTGTCCGGTCCGCAATCCGCAGCGCCTGCTGCATGTTGTGGGTGACGATTACCACTGTATACTTCTCCTTCAGGGTGCTCACTAGCTCCTCAATTTTGGCCGTGGAAATGGGGTCCAGGGCCGATGTTGGTTCGTCCATCAACAGCACTTCGGGCTGAACTGCCAGGGCACGGGCGATGCAGATCCTCTGCTGCTGTCCACCGGAAAGTCTTAAGGCGCTCTGGTGAAGGCGGTCCTTCACTTCATCCCAAATAGCTGCGCTGCGCAGTGACTGCTCCACGAGATCATCGAGCCTGGCCCTGCCGCGGATCCCATGCGTGCGAGGGCCGTAGGCAATATTATCATATACGGACATGGGAAAAGGGTTTGGTTTTTGAAAGACCATACCCACCCGCTTACGCAGGAGGTTCACATCCAGCTCAAAGATGTCTTCGCCGTCCAAAAGCACCTGCCCATCTATTCGACATCCCGGCACCAGATCATTCATGCGGTTGAGGGTTTTCAGCATTGTGGACTTGCCGCAGCCGGACGGTCCGATGAATGCAGTGATCTCATTGGCAGGTATGCCCAGGCGGATCTCCCGCAGGGCCTGCAGCTGCCCGTAATACACATTCAGACCGTTGATTGTTACCTTCTCCATACTACCTATCCTTTCACAAACCTTTTGGCAATGCGGGCTGAGAGCGCATTGAGCGCCAGTACGATCACGACCAGCACCACCGCAGTGGCATACGCTTCGTTGGTATACAATCCCTCGGAAGAGAGGGTGTACAGGTGAATCGCCAGCGTTCGGCCTGAGGCAGACAGCTTAGCGGCCAAACGGGGTACCGTGCCTGCGGTGTAGATCAGCGCTGCTGTTTCCCCGGCAATGCGGCCGATTCCCAACACCACACCGGAGAAGATCCCGGGAACAGCAGATGGCAGCACGATGCGGAGAATAGTGCGTAGTTTGCCTGCACCCAAGGCCAAGCTAGCTTCTCTGAAACCCGCTGGGACAGTCAGCAGCGCTTCTTCCGCCGTCCTCATGATCAAGGGTAGAATCATCAGAGATAGAGTCATGGAACCTGCCAGGATGGAATAGCCCCACCCCAAGTAGGTGACAAAGAGGAGCAAGCCAAACAAGCCGTAAACGATGGACGGAATGCCGGCCAGTGTTTCATTGGCGATGCGGATCAATGCCACGACCTGGCTGCCCGGCTTGGCGTACTCACACAAATAGATGGCGGAGCACACGCCCAGAGGGACAGACACAGCGAGGGGAATTATGGTGATGATCACCGTATTAAGCAAAGAGGGCAGCAGTGAAACATTCCCGGTATTGTACTCCCAGGCGAACAGTGATGGTGTCAGGTGCGGCACACCCTTGATAAGGATGTAGCTCAAAAGGCAGAGCAGAGCACAGAGGGTCAGGCCCGCAGAGAGCATAACTAGAAGCTTTAAGGCAGATGGACCGGTACGGCTGCTTTTCCTTTTACTCACCATGGCTGGCCCTCCTCCTCAAAAGCGCAAAGAGCAGGTTGATGGCTAGGATGAACACGAAGAGCACCATTCCAGTGGCAATGAGAGCCTCCCTGTGCAGCCCTGCGGCGTAACCCATCTCCAGCACAATGTTGGCAGTCATGGTGCGTACTCCCTGCGTGATGCGGGCCGGCAGCCGCGCTTGGTTGCCGGCCACCATTACTACCGCCATGGTTTCACCAATGGCCCTGCCAATACCCAAAATGACCGAGGCAAAGATGCCTGACCTGGCCGCGGGCAGTACGATGGAAAACACTGCCCGTTCATGGTTAGCCCCCAAAGCTAAAGCGCCAGCATAGTATTCCGAGGGAACGGAGCGGATGGCCGCTTCGCTCACTCCGATCACGGTGGGCAGAATCATCATGCCCAAGAGCAGAGAGGCGGCAGCGATGCTGAAACCGGATCCCCCCAGATAGTCCCTGATCAGTGGAACTAGCACCATGAGCCCGAAGAACCCGTACACCACCGAAGGTATCCCGGCCAGCAGCTGAACTCCCGGCTTGAGCACGCGGTACAGCCACTCTGGGCAGTACTCAGCCAAAAAGACTGCTGTTAAGACTCCCACAGGCACGCCGACGAGGATCGCTCCTAGCGTCACATAGAGGCTTCCCACGATCATGGGGAAGATGCCAAACGCTGGGGGATAATTGCTGGGCGCCCAGTTCTTGCCCGTAAAAAACGGCAAAAGTCCGATTTTGGCCGTGGCCGGGACTCCGTTGGCGAACAGAAAGATGCAGATCAGGGCCACAGCCAGAATTGATGCACAGGCGGTAAGAAAAAACACGCCGTGCATCAGTTTTTCTCTCCGAATCCTCCCCTTCACCTGATGGCCTCCTTTTCCTATAGGTCCCAAGTGGTGAGCTCACCTGTGTAGATACGCTTCACCTGTTCCGAGGTCAACTCGTTGAGGGGGTTTTCGTTGTTCACAATCACCACAATACCGTCCTGGGCAATAACGGCACTCTCCAGCTGTTCTGCCTCATGCGCCTTCAGCTCGCGGCTGGCCATACCCAAATCACAGGTTCCTTCCACAGCTCCCATCAGACCGGCCGTGGAGTCACTGGTTTGGATTTCAACTTCCGCATTGGGATTTAGGGCCAGGTACGCCTCTGCCAGCTTCTCCATGAGGGGCGAAACTGAAGAAGAACCCGCCACTACCATCTTACCCGCGGGCTTAGTGCTGACAAACGGGCCTTCTGAGACTGGGATATAGCTCTCGGCCACGATCTGCTGCCCCTCTGTGCTCAAGATGAAATCGAGGAAATCTCGGGCAACATCGCTGAGGCTTCCCCTATAGGCAACGCTGAAGGGCCGTGCCACCTTGTACCTACCCTGGACAATGTTTTCCCGGGTGGGTTCAACTCCATCGATTGTCAAGGCTTTGACCCGCTGGTCCAGGGACCCCAGGGAAATGTAGCCGATGGCGTAGGGATTACTGGCCACAGAGGCAATGACCACATCGGTCTTATTGGCGATAATAGCTTCGATGGTGGTGCGATCAATTCTGCCTCCGTCAGGAGTCTTCTCTTCAATGCCCAGTAGCTCCACAAAAGCGCCCCGAGTTCCCGATCCGGCTTCTCTGGAGATCACGTTGATTTCGCGGTTTTCTTTGAAGCTTGCGGAACCGATGGCGATAGCTCCAACCCCCAGCGCTCCCACAAACAGCAGAATTCCCATAGTTCTTGTCACGATTCTTCCTCCTCTTCTAGTCCTTTCAGTTCTCAGTATAAGGGGGCTCTGTAAAGCTCACTACCGCCGAACATCAAGTCTAGGTAAAGGGAGCACAAAGCGGGCTCACCCCAGTGGAGCAGCCCGCTATTCGGAGAAGTCGTTGCCTGCTAGGAAAGTGAAAAGGACCCTCAAGACTCTGATGTTGGCTGTGCTGCTCCTATGCCTTGCAGGTAATGCACACGCCGGCATCTTTGAAGAAGCCAAAAACGTCCGAAATTGGTGAATAAGTGTATGCCGCCTTCGAACAGACGGACAAGCCGCGCCTTCGAGGCGCGGAGCTTAACGAAACAGAACTACTCATTTAGTTCAACACCAACGTGGTCTCCCTAGACCAGCTTTCGCCTAAAGAGGAAACCTCGGAACGGTTGTCCGTCCGGTCTCCCGAACTACATGAACCAACCGGATGTCACTTCATAGAGCCGCAACGTCGTAACTCACCAAGGAAATCCAAGGTCTTTTCAACTCTTTCCCACACCTTTTCGTCGGAAGGCAGGTTCCATAGACTCCATGCGCCATGTTGCCAATATCCGATTAGGTAATTAGGAGGCACATGGTTGTATATTAGAACTTCTTCGTCAGCATAGCGATACAGGAATTCCTCTTCGGTTTTCGGAGTTAACTTCTTCATCTCCGCAAAGAAGGAAGGGATTGACAGGTAGTACAACTCAAAGTATTCGCGAAAAGCCTGGGTTTCAAATATATACTTGCCAACCAAATCCTGGCGAAGGACGGGTTCTATGTCGGACCACAAAACCCCCGGCGGCAGCTTGGACTCCTCAATGTAGGCCTCGCACTGTGAG
>JAAYTS010000336.1 GCA_012517995.1 Clostridium sp. | reverse complement strand
ATAATCCCTTCATAATAATTGCTGTCTAGCCTGTCCAATAACGGGTAAAAAAGCAAGGATTTACTATTATCCAGTTCGTTTTGATATTTCGGTTCTAGCGAGTAAGTATTCCGGCTTTCCTGTAATGATATATCTTGATTCCGCAAATCAATGAGTATATCTTTTATAAGCCATTCAGATAAGCAATTTTGTTTTGCTATTTGCAATGCTTCATCTAGTATGTTTATGCAAGCTTCTTGATCTCCGGAAAAATATTCCTTGATGGCCTCGTACCGCTTTTTTGTTACAGTAAAATGCTGGGAAGTTTGATGTTTCTCAATTTCTAATAATAATGAATTCAAGCTATTCTCATTGAATGTTGCTCCTTCAAATAACACAGGAAGAAAATCGGCACATAATTGATCTATGTTTCCTGTTTTTTTTACTTCGTTATATGAAATCCCAAGAATCAGCTTTGTAAAATATTCAACACAATAGTCGATATTGGTAAGTATATCTTTTTGTGCAATACTGTCAGAATAAAAAGATGATTCAATATTTGAAATGTCAGCAGATTGTTCTGTCGATGGTTCTTCATACAATGTTAAGCGTCCTTTGCAGTAGTGCTTATATATCATAACTAAATCGTTAATTAAATCTATTGCACCGCTTTTAATAAAGTCTTTAAAGTCATGTATGGTTACACTTTTTGCATATTTTGCACCTTTCAAGCTTTTTTGCAGTGGCGTTTCTGCTTTTGAGGATTGGTCACAAAAATAGAAAAGTGATTTGATACCATGCTTTTTAGCTGTATCAATTTCCTTTTGAACTCCTGGTGGAACACCATCGCTATTATCAATCAGAAATATACACACATCGCAATCTTCCAATGCAAATGTGTAGTGCTGTCCTGCCGAAGTGGTAGAAGCCCCTTCAGATTCAAAGACATAAGCTTTTGCAAAACCTGTTGATTCAATTAGTGCTTTAAGTGCTTCACGTACAAGTTTATATTTTTGTTTTTCAGGCTCATCACCACATGCAGAACTTATAAATATCTGTATTTTTTGCTCAGGTATAATCATAGCACACTCCTCACAAAATTCATTTTAACAAATTTCAAAACTTAACATATCTACCATCAACATAGTAGGCTCAACAGTCAGCAAAGACTTGTAAAGTGTTACTAATACACTTTTTATTACAAATCTATCTTCTCTAGCCTCTTGCTCTTTATCAAAGTCAAAGCACTTATTTAATCATATCTTAACAACCATTAACGCTATATATCAAAATCTACCGTACCAGCCACCCATAATCCTGCCTGCAATCCACAATATAATCAACAAACACTGTCTGATCCTTAATTTGATACAGAACAAGATAATATTTTTCAACAAACATCTTATGGTACTTATTTAGTGGGATAAATTCTGCTGTAAGAAATGGGAATCGTTCAGGCATTATAGAAAGAGAGCGAATAGCATTCATAAGATTATTTTTTGCCTTACGTGCAGCAGTAGGGCTTTTCTGTGCTAAAAAACGCACGTGGCCCGCCAGCATTTGACGGGCACGCTCGGAAACAATAACTTTATACTGAACTTTCTTTTCCATACTCCACCTCGTCAACAATGCTTTCGAGATAGCTGTCCAGCTCATCCGGTGTAACTCCGGCCCGGCCAACAAGGCGGTCTTCCTCAACAGCTAGCAGTTCTTCCCTTAGCTTCAGCATTTTTTCTCGACGGGTAAAAGCCTCTATATCCATAACCACGAGATCACCTTCACCATTCTTGGTGAGAAAAACAGGTTCTCCGGTGGACTTGCACAAAGCTGCAATTTCGTTATAGTTTTGCCGGATACTTGCGGATGGTTTAATCTGCATGGTATCAACTCCTTATAGTAACATTCTAATCATATTATACTCTTTTCATGCTATAATATCAATCAGTAATTGTGCCATTCTACATAACACTGCGTAATATAGACATGTCCAAACACTCTACTTAAAACACTGCATAAATATGTCTACACACTCGAGGTCTAACACTACGGAAACATCAATTTTGTCTTTCAAAACCTTATTTCTGAAATCATCACCATCCGTTGTAAACGTAGTGAATTTCGCAAAGTGCTGAAAATTCAGGATTTCTAGGTATCTTTCCTTTGCATTCCTATTACGCACTCCACGTGCAACGAGCGGGGTGGATTGATGTCTTGGGCTGATTTTTTGCACCTTACGTTTACGGGAACATATCAACGGGTTTTTAGCATTTTTCCCGAAAACGAACGTTCAAGGAAACAAATCGACCAACGATTACGCCGGTCT
>JAAYTS010000235.1 GCA_012517995.1 Clostridium sp. | reverse complement strand
ATATCATGTAAAAAATGAAAAATGGGAGGAAATAAAATGAAAAAGATAGTTTTATTTATAACAGTATCAGTTATTATGCTAATGGCTTTTACAACAACATCCTTTGCTCAATTGCCTCTTCGTGTGGTGGTAAACGGCAACAGGGTGAATTTTCCGGATGCAGAGCCGTTTATAGACGACAACGGCAGGACACAGGTACCGGTGAGGTTTGTAAGTGAAGCGTTAGGAGCGGAAGTAAGCTGGGAAGGAAGCATAAAGACGGTTACAATATCTCAGAGGGATAAAGAAATAAAGATAGTAATTGGAAAAAAGGACTATACAATAAATGGTGAAAAGAATCTAATGGATACAGAAGCGCTGCTGAAAGAAGACAGAACCTTTGTACCTATAAGGTTTGTAAGTGAGGGGTTAGGTGCAAGGGTAGAGTGGGACTCGGCTGTAAGGACTGTTTATATTGATACAAGAGAAAAAGGCGACATAAAGGATGACACCCCAAAGGATGGAAGTATTATAGAAGAAGATGGATACTTAGTGCCAAATGATACAAATATAATAATTGCAAAGGCTCGAGATAGTAAAGTTGTAGAAACATACATTTCTATAAATTTTATGAGACCAAATTTTGAAAAGCAAATTGAAGATCTTGTGTTTGCATTAGAAAATAAATTTGGCAAAGATATAGCAAATGAGGTAAGAAAACATGTTGAACAAAAGAAAAGTAGATGGCATGAATTGCCTGAAAAATATATATATGTAGAGAAAACTAATCAATATATTTGGTTAAGAAGATCAATAACAGATTCTATATCGGTAGATGTTTTGCTTCCAGGGTATGTACCAAATACGGGTCAGTACGATGATGTTATAGTAGAGTGGGAAAATTGATATTATAGAACGGCAGGTGTAAAAGGTGAAAAAGCATATAATTAAAATACTAATTATATCTTTACTAATACAGGTGATTAATATTACAGTATCAGCAAGCAGCACTAATATAAAAACAGCTGAAGAATCGCTGGATATTGCCAATAGATTTTTAGAAGAAAATGTGTTGGGGTTTTACGGTTATTTTGGAGAAACGAATATAAATGGAGATAAAATAAATGAAGTATTAGCTGTTAAGGGTACTCCGGCTTTTAACAACATGCCTATTTTTGTATATGGCAGTGAGGAAAAGGCAAGTATTGATGCTGTTAAAAAAGCTGCAATTAAAGTGATTAAAAGGCCTGATGAAGAAGGAGTTCCTCAATACAGATGTCTGGGTTATACGATCAATGGAGATTTATTTGCAAATTCTGCATTTCCACCTGATTATCCCCCAACTCAGAATGTTAAAACTCTCAATGGAAGGTGGGTAAAAGAACCATGGAATCATGACCACTACTATATTAAACAGTGGATAAATAGAATGGATTTTACACCGGAACAATTATTTAAATCAACTGGAAGGTGGGATTTCTTTGCCGCAAATATAGTTGACGGTCCGGAGCCCCAATATTTTTCTGACGGAGGTTCTGTTGAAGATTATGTACATATAATCCAGCCCCCTACAATGTATTCATGAGGGCTGGGAATAGGATTTTATTTTCACAACAATGGCAGAAATTTAAGATATAGAACTTTCCTTCTTATGCCTTTTGAAATGCTTAATAACGACATTTCAGTACATGCAGAAACTATTCCAGTGGGAGCTGGAGAGGGTAAAAAGGTTTTGGTTGGACTAAATGTAAAGTCTACATTTACTACAGATGAAACAGTAGATTTTGAGTGGGAAATTATAAAGAAAAGTGATGGTTCTAAAATACCTGTAGAGTACTTAGGGCATGCAACTAAAGTACGTGGTAAACTTACCATTCCAGGAGAAAATGAAAGGATACTGTATGCAAGTTTCAGTATGCCTGAAGATGATGTTTCCATTCGTCTTGCTGTGAATAAAGATGGTACAAGTCCTGAAGAAAAATATTTAGGAAACAATGTATTTGAAAGTGAAATAAAGTTTGTTGAAAGCATTTTTGAATATGGTGAATATGATATTCCTTATAATGCATTGTCTAGAGATTTACGCTTTAACCTTTCACAAAGGTATTCAGTAGCTGATTTAGGCTCTCCAAGGGGAAGGTGGAGCGGCAGTATAACAGGGGTGTTTAGAGTTTTAAGAAGCCCAATGGATGGCTTGTTTAGAAAATATTCTGAACAAAACAATCCTTCTATTAATGGCTCAAGAAGTAGAGTTGAAAGAAATCCTATTATAAATACCACGATTGAGAGAAAAGATTTTGGAGATGATCCTGTAGGGAAAAAATGGCTTGACAGAGATCCTTCAAGTCCAGTGGTTAGGAGTGGTAAATTTTTCTCTGATGGCTATATAGAAGGGCTAGATGTTTATGAGTGTGGTTTTGAAGATTGTCTCTTATGTCCTCATAGCTCATTTAAAACTGCACCATTTAATGATGTAACAAAAGAGTTAACATTTAATGTTTATGTGTATAATGGAATGCGAAATATTCCTGAGCCAAGGTTTAAAAATGAAATAGAAAACAATAGGACAGATTCACTTAATAAAAAAATGTATTGGGCAAGCGAGCCACATATTTTTAAAGTTGTAAGGTGGATGTGTCACATAAATTCTGAAGGAAAAGAAGTTAATTTTAGACCTGTTGATGGTAGATATGAAAGAAAGTTCATACAGCAAAATAGTGGAGATATACAAATTAAAATTAAAAGTCCTATGGAAAAAGAGTACCAGCAGGCAAGGGAAGCTGCAAGAAATGGCATAAACAAAAAAGATTTATATAACAAAGCTGTATTTCCAACAGATATAGATCTCCAAAGGTTTGACTATCCTATAAAGTCAGGATACTACTTTAATCCTGCTGGGACATATTCCTTTAAAGTGGAGACAGTAACATACAAACCTGTAATCGCTGATACCCAAGAGCACAAGGATATTGTAAACGCTATTATAAATTCATTTAACTATGAAACAGACCTTATGTATATAAATAATGATAAAGAAGCAGTAAATATAAAAGGAGAGTTATTGGCACAAAGGGGAAACAGTTTTAGCACAAGACCAGGTAGACTTACAGCACAAGACAATATAGGTATAAATGGAATTGAACTTGTGACTGTGTTAGACAGAAATAGAGATGGGTCACGTTATACAAAAAAAGTTGAAGAAATTTATCACGAAGAGACAAGTGGGGGAAATACACATCAATACTGGAAGATGGTAATGGAAGGATATGCAGAATCTAACACTTTAGGCAGCAGGGATAACTACAAATACAGAGAGTATGTAAAGCCAGGACAAAAAATGTACAAAATAACAGAAACTACAGAAGTGGATATTATTATAAACAAGGACAATATAAACACTTTTACACATGCACATATGCCTGACGGTGAGTACTACATAAGAGTGTGGATGGACAATATAGATTTAGGAAGCAGTACTCATAAATATAAGTCATTAGGTATATTGTCAGGAGCTCTTCTAGATAAAATGGAAATTACAGTAAAAGGTTCTATGTATGATGATTAACAATTTATAAAAAGGGGTATGTAAGTATTAGTGTGTAAATTGAAATTTTTTATATAAAACATCTTGTTATGCTTATACTATAAGTATAACCAAATCATTGGTAAATTATACACTTGATTTGGGAAATAAATGTATAATTTAGTATAATATCGTT
>JAAYTS010000234.1 GCA_012517995.1 Clostridium sp. | reverse complement strand
TCTATAGTTTTTCCCTCAGAATAAATCACTTCCGGGTACCCATTTCTGATATTTCTGTGGTGGTCAATTTTTGCAAAACCTATATCTTCAAATGGAAGTTTTTTTAAATCCATAAGTGCATCATCCACACTTATACTTCCATTTTTTACATTGTTTAATAGCTCTTTTAGATATTTCTCATCCATATTTTAAACAGCTCCATATATTATAAAATTATACTTTTATTTCTTATTATTAATCTTCCCCTTTTAAAACTTCCATTACTTTCATTTCCTTTTCTTTTTCTAATGTTCCTTTGTTTTTAACCATCTTTAGAGTTTTTTTACCTAACATTTTATATATATCTAAAAGGTCCTTGTCTAAATATTCTAATTTTTCAATATGCTGTGCAATAATTTTATCATCCCCTCTTTCTATAGGTCCTGTAATTGAATCTAAAATGCTGCGATTTTCCAAGTTCTCCACAGTACCTCTTATAAGAGGAAGAAATACTTTTCTAGATGCCTCTTTTTCAAAACCTAAACCAGTTAAAATTTCACTTGCTATATAAGAAAGAGTAACGGTATAATTTGAAATAATACATGCTGCAGCATGATAAAGGGTTTTATCTTCTTTTTTTATACAAACCATTTTGCCATTAAAACCTTCAACAATAGTCTTTGCATATTCTTTAGAAATATTGCATCCTTCAAATCCAAAATATATGTTGTAGAGTTTTTTCCATCCATCTTCTTTTGATGCAAAAGTCTGAGCCGGGTGAAGTGATGCCACATACCCTCCTAAATCCTTTAAAACCCTTAATTCATCTGAGGTCAGGGCACCACTTAAATGAAAAAAAACTTTGTTTTCTATAAATTTTTTTGAAACCTTTGATGCAATCTCTTCTGCAACACTTTTAATGTTATTATCAGATACAGATAAAAACACAACATCCGATTGTTTTACCGTTTCAACAAGGTCGTTGGGAAAATCAGCCAAAATTTTTCTGTTTAATAAAAGTGCTGACTCACTGCTTTTGCTATATATTCCTGAAACATTAATATTTTCATTATAAAATGCTAAACCCAAGGCATATCCAACTTTGCCTGCACCTATTATTCCTACATTCAACTTAAAATGCCACCTTTCTTACAGCTATAATTTTATTAATATAAAAAAGATAAAATTTACCTATGATTATAAAAATAATATCATATGTTTTATAATATTTCTATTTCAATTGTTTTACGATAAAGTAACATTCATTGCCTGCAGCCTTTTCTTTTGATAACATAATACTTAAATACCACAATTAATACTAAAAAAACAATATAGTTTAAAGGATTGAGGTTCACTATGAAAAAGGTACATATGTTTTTGTTAGTACTTATAATGTTTTTATGTCTATCATTTAATTTTACATATGCTAATGATTTAAATTTATACCATAACAATAATACTTTTTCATTTTCTATCCCAGAAGATAGTGGATTTTATTTATATGGTAAAGAATATACCAACAGTGACGATACAATAGCACTGGTGGATAAAAAAGGGCAATTTACCTTTTTAATAGGCTCTGATATAATTAATAGCCAAGCTATAAATAACATGCGTCAAATTATTGGAGATAACACATCTTCCAACAAAAAAATTTTCTATAGAATATTTGAATATAAAATAAGCCATTTCAAAGCCCTGGTTGAACACAGTAAAAACAACTTTCATTTCAATAATTTTGATAATCAGGTGAATTCTTTATCTGAAACCTATATAAAAATATTTGAGGAATACAATCAAATACTTTTTGAAGAAAACTCAAATATAATTTTATTTAATACCATAGAAGAATCTAAACAGTCATTTGTTGAAAAAACAAATATAAGTATAACAATTCCTTCATCTTTAAACATGACCATTTATTCCATTAATATTACAGGAAAAAAAGGTTTTCTTACCCAGGAGAATATTAACAGAATAAGTTTAGTATTACAGGGACTTTCTATTCCAAATTCTAAAAATATCAATAATACATTGGACATATTTTTAGATAAAAAATTAATAAACAAGGCAAATCAAGGCATTTACCCTGATTTTGATAAAATAAATGTGGAATTTGTTGAATATAAAAATGAAAAGCACAATTATAAAATTTCTCATCCTTCCACATTTGTTCCCTACCTTCAAAATAGCATGGTTAGCTCTTTAGACTATGTAAGCTTTAAAATAAATTATAATTCTCACTACTCAATTACTGTTGAAACTATAAATTCTCCTAATACATATATAATGGACAAAAAAGAACAGTTAAAATCTTTATATAATGATAAATTAACGGTATTAGATGGTGGAAGAACCTATATTTCCAATAAGTACTATGACTTTTTAGAGTATAAAATAGAAAAGGATTCTGGCATATTATTTGTGACAGAATTTTACATTATTAATAATTTAAAACTTGTTACAATTTCCTTAAACAACTATTTTGAAGAGGCATCTGACACAATACTTAATATATTTAAAAAAATCATTTCATCCTTTGAATTTACTAAACCCAATGCTAAAGATACTTTTAATGAAAATATAGCATTTAATAAATATATTAATAATTTAAATGAGTATTCTTTTCTTTATCCCGCTGACTGGGCTATTTCCAATCAATCAAAAACAACAAATTCTGCTGTATTTAATGTAAGCAGCCCTGAATACTCATCATCCCTTGATATTTTAATAAGGGAGTTTACATCTTCTCCAACTCTTTCAAAAGAAAATTTATTTAAACTTATTACACAAGATGATACTTCATTAAAAAAATACTTTAAAGACTATAATATACCTTATGAAAAAACACCCCACAAAATATTAAATACCAGCTTTGTAAAAAAAGATGATACCTTTTATATTTATAAATTAATAAATTATCTTGACCAAAGGGACAGGTACAGACTGGCTTATTCAGTGGACATAATACACAACAATAAAATATATTCACTTTTTATTTCTATCAATGATTTTTTAGCATCAGGTACAGATTATACTGACAACAGACTTATGTATATATTAGATACAATTACAGAATCCTTTGATATTGAAAGAAATGAATTGTATTTGGCATCTGGTGGAAATGGAGCTGTTTTCACTAAAGACCATTTACGAAAAATTTTGTGTGCAAATGCATTAATTGCCCGTCCTGTTTTTTCAAACTTAAAAAATGATATTTTAATTTATCCGGCTATATTTATGTATGCACAAAAACCGGATATATTTTCTCATATCATAAAAGCTAATTTTGGTTCCCAACAAAATTAATTGACAAAAGTTAAAGTTATAGCAGAAAGTTCTAATTTCTGCTATAACTTTAACTAAACACTTTTATTGCAAAATTATTTCCCGGAAATACTGCTAAGATAAGAATTTATCATTCCATCTAATTCTCCATCCATTACAGAATCAACATTAGACTCTTCATAATTGGTTCTGTGGTCCTTAACCATTGTATAGGGACAGAATACATACGACCTTATCTGACTTCCCCAGGCTATTTCCAGCTGCACACCTTTAAGGTCTTCAATTTTTTCCTTTTGTTCCCTCTCTTTAAGAGCCATAAGTTTTGACTTTAACATCCGCATGGCAGTATCTTTGTTTTGGTGCTGGGAACGCTCATTTTGACAGGAAACCACAACACCTGTAGGCAAGTGGGTTATCCTTACAGCTGATTCAGTTTTATTAACATGCTGACCTCCTGCACCACTAGAACGATAGGTATCTATTCTAAGGTCTTCAGGATTGATCTCCACTTCCACTTCATCACTTAACTCTGGCATAACGTCTAAAGATGCAAAAGAAGTATGCCGTCTTCCCCCTGCATCAAAAGGTGAAATCCTCACAAGCCGGTGTACTCCTTTTTCAGCTTTTAAATATCCATAAGCGTTTTCACCTTCAACTTGTATTGTAACACTCTTTATTCCGGCCTCATCCCCATCAAGATAATCAAGTATACTCACTTTAAAACCTTTTCTTTCGGCCCATCTGGTATACATTCTAAGAAGCATCTGAGCCCAGTCTTGTGCTTCTGTTCCTCCTGCACCAGCATGCAAAGTCAATATTGCATTGTTTTTATCATAAGGACCTGTTAAAAGAGTCTGTAGTTTAAGTTCTTCATAATCTTTTTTAAATTCCTTAAAATCCTTTTCTATTTCACCTATAATACTTTCGTCCCCTTCTTCAATAGCCAGCTCACATAAAGTATACAAATCATCTCTTTTAGAAGAAATCTTGTTGTATTTTTCCAACTGATTTTTTAATGTCTTTAACTCTTGCAAAATATCCTGAGATTTTTGAGGGTCATTCCAAAAATCAGGTTCTGTTGTCTTTTGTTCAAGTTCTTCTATTTCATTGTTTTTGCTGGCAATGTCAAAGTGAAACCCTCATTTCTTCTAATTTGTTTTTATAATCTTGAAGCTCAAATTTAATTTCTTCAATCTGTAGCACTTTTATATCAACTCCCTCTAATATTGTAAAATACATTTTTAATTCTACAACATTAATAAATAAATGTCTATGATGGATATATAAAACTTATTTACT
>JAAYTS010000233.1 GCA_012517995.1 Clostridium sp. | reverse complement strand
CAATACTTAAAGATAATATTATTTTGGGATTATTATTTAAAAATGAAGCAAATGTATATTGTTTTGGATGATTTTTGATTTTAGTAGTGAAAAACAGAATTTAATATGATATTATGAAAAAAGCAAATACCTATCTATTTCCCTTAATTTTTAACTTTATTTCAAGAGTTTATCTTTATTTATTCGGCAACTTAACAACAACTAAAGTTATATCATCATTAATTTTCTCATGCTTTAAAAAATCTGTAAAGTCTTCATGAACTTTTTGTACAATTTGTGTAGGCTTCAGACAATAAATATCAGTAAGCAGTCTGTTCAGTCTACCTTCATAAAATTCACCATTAGACCTTTGTTCCGGTAGTCCATCGGACATCATAAATAGGGTCATACCGTCAGATAAATGTAGAAAATTATCCTCATACTTTAATAAATCTTCATCTATTGCTGTTGAAATTGGTAAACCCGCTTTATTTAGCTCTATTATATTTTCACTATCCCTTATTAATATGGGACACATATGAAAACCCGCATTACAATAAATCAATTCCTTTGTATTTAAATCAAATACCACTAGAATAAGGCACACCAAATATTCCTCCGGGTAACCTTCTTTAATATATTGCTCAACAAAAAAATGCATTATTTCTTTTGGAGACAATAATTGCCCCGGGGAATGCTTAATCCTAAAATAACTTCTTATTGTATCCCTAACGTAAATAGCCAGCATGGCACTATCTAAACCATGACCAGAAACATCGGCTATAAAGCATATATATTGTTCGAAAAAATCATCCAGTAGCCCATTGTCTACTTTAAATGCATCAAATAAATCTCCCCCAAGCTCTTGGGCAGGAATATATAAAGAAGCAAAAGAGATGTTCTCTGTGTCAGGAATACTTTCAGGAAGCGAACGTCTATGAATCCTTTTAGCATTTGCAATTTCAACATTCAGCTTTTGCCGCATTCTTTCGTACTCTACATACTTTTCGTTGCCATAAATATATATAAGATTATCCTTCTGAAAAACTTTTATATGAAGTTTCATAGCCTTCTCTTTGCCAACAAACAAAATTTCCTCCCATCGAGAAGGATTTTCCGTTACGTTTCCAATAATGTATTTTGCCTTTTTTATGTAAAAGTTCTCAATTAAATCAAAAAAAGATTTTTTTCGTAATTCTAAATCAGTATAACCTAAGTATGACTGCATAGCCTTATTTGAGAAAACAATTTCTCCTTCTATATTACAAACCAGAATATGGTCTTCAATCATATCGATTATTGTGTTGTTTACATTATTCAGGTTAAAACTCTCTAACACAAGTGTTTTCCCCCCTTAAATATTGTATTATGCTATATGATTATATCACAAATATATAAACTCTACTATAAAACATAAAACAGGGTACGGTTCTCTGTTTTATGTATGTAATAAAGAGTGGCAATCCTTTGGTAAATTAATATTTTTTATATAAATTACAAATGAAATTTAACCCTTAATTATAAATCATTGTTTTGCATCTTAATATTTACTGAAACATGACATACATTTTATTATAATTATATATGTCAATTTTTTATTCTGGAGGGTTGAAAATGGCTTGTAGCAATACTATCAATTGTACTTGTACATATACCTCATGTTCACGTCACGGTAAATGCTGCGAGTGTGTTGCATACCATCGTAGAAGTGGAGAAGTCCCAGGATGCTTCTTTTCAAAATCCGGTGAAAAGACTTATAACAGGTCAATTGAAAATCTATACAATGATTACAAAAAGAATGGTTAAGACTAATTTTTCTTTTTTATAACAAGATGCATATTTTATAAACTTACCGGAATTAAAGGCTTAGGTACTATAATTTTTTGTGCCTAAGCCCTTTTATTTTTAAAAAGCAAATCATATTGTTCACATCTTCATCTAACATCTAAAAAATCAAACAGAGAACCGTCCCCTGTTTGATGTGGTGTTAGAAGAATAGTTTTGCTAATTTTAGAATACCTTGCTTCCAGGGTACTCTATGAGAAATACCTGTTTTGTCCTGGAATTTATCCAAATTCTCTAAATACCATTTGTAGTTTCTAAGCAACGCATCCTTATTTGAATATTTGGGCTTAAAGCCTAAGATTTTTTCTGCTTTTTCTATGGATACAAAAGAATCTTCACAGGCAGTCTCATACACCCATTTATACAGAGGTGATAGCTTCAAAAACTCTAGAATTCTCAATGCAAATATTACTGGCTTTGCTGGAAAACCTATAATTTTCTTACCGAATCCTGCATAATCAAGCACCGCCTGATAATCTTCCTTCATTGTAGTAAACTCTTTAGCACCTATATTAAAAGTATCGTTTACCTTATCTTTATCTCCTTCTGCCGCGAGGTATATTGCCTCACATAAATCTTCTACATCCAAAAACTGATATCTGTTGTTTCCGCTACCTATCATAGGAAAACCTTTTCCATCCTTTGCCCAATCATAAAAAAGGGCAAATACCCCTAGCCTCTCCGGTCCGATAAAAGACTTCGGACGCAGTATCGGTATACACATTCCCTTTTTTCTATATTCAATACATACTTCTTCAGCCTTTATCTTTGCCTCTCCATAATAACCAACCCCATCAAGTTTATCATCTTCCACTAAAGGATGATGATCCGGGATTCCATAAACAGCTGTTGAAGAAATATGTATAACTCTCTCCACTCCATGCTTGAATGCCGAATCAACAACATTCCTCGTACCATCTATATCCGTTGAAAAAATATCTTCTTTTTTATACAGAGGTAGAGCTGCCGCAGTGTGAACTACTATATCTACCCCTTCCATAGCCTCATCGACAGTCTTCCTGTTCCTAATATCGCCTTTGATAATTTTTATTTTATCTTTTACATCTTCATAATCAAACTCTGCAAAATCCAATGAAGTTATTTCACAGCCTTTATTTAACAAAAATCTTATAAGATTGATTCCTAAAAAACCTGCTCCTCCGGTAACTAAATATCTTTTTCCCATGTTTATTAACTCCCATTCATATTTTTATTGACCTAGTAAGTAGCTTTAATATATAATTAGAGGTTTAATCTAAATTGCACGTTTATTATACTTAATAAATTTTTTAAAATCAAGTATTTTTAAGGATAAAAGCACCTTATGCTTGCATGTTTAAAGAGTTTCAACCAATATTTTAGACGCCTCTTCTGAACGCAAAGCAATTACAGCACCTCTTACATGATAAGCTACAGGATCTCCCAACGGGCTTTTTTGCAACGCTTCTACTACAGTGTCAGAAATCAAACCCAAGTCCAACATTCTTCTTCTAGTCATTCCTTCGGAAGTAAGTAATTTCACCCGTGCTTTTTTACCTATGGGTAGGGAATTTAAAGATATATATTCATCATTCATAACCTAATCCTCCAATTAATTATGTCTACATAATATTTATTCTTTCTCAGCTTAGAACAAAACTTTTTCCCTACACTAGAATATGTATACCTAAAATAATATGTTACCTCATCAATAAAAATACAATGTTTAGGCTTTCTTTAAGAGCTGTTATTACATATAATGTTACGCATCTTATAATCTTATTTCCAAACCTCATTAACAAAATAAGTTAAGAGAATTATTTTTTATTAAGTGTGATGACAGTCACTTCAGGGCAATTCAAAAATCTAAATCCCAAATTTCCATTGCCTAAGCCCCTACTTACCACTAAAAAACTGTTATTATCGTAAAAAACACCCGAGTCATATTTAGGAAACATCTCCTTCTCTGGTGAAAATAAACCTCCAATAAAGGGAAGCCTTATCATCCCTCCGTGCATATGCCCACACAGAGTTAAATCACTTCCCCATTCCGAATAAGTCTCGTAGTATATAGGGTTGTGGGTTATAAGTATGTTAAAATCCTCTTTATTTGAAGTGCCTAGTATTTTTTCCATTGATTCAATTCCAAAATGAATATCCTTTTGATACTCATTTGTTAAGTCCTTATAATATCTTAAGTTAAACCAAAGCCCGTACAAATTAATCTTTTCGTTACCCTTTTCAATTATAGTTTTTTCATTATCTAATACTACAATCCCCGCCTTCTTAATCTTTGCAATAAACTCTGTCAATAGTTCATTTTTTAGGTTCTGTTCGTGATTACCTACAACATAATAAGTTTCATATTTTTCAGCCAATTTTTTAGATAGGGATAAAAAAACATCCCATTCTTTATCTTTAGTAGATATCATGTCTCCCGACATTACAATAATATCAGGGGATTGCTTATCTATTATATTAATTAACTCTTTATTATTATATCCAAATTTTTTACTATGTAAGTCAGAAATTAGGACTATTTTATAGCCATTAAATAAGACAGGCACATTCTCCTTTGATATATTGTATAATTTTGTAGTTATAATAAAATTACTTCTCAATATCTCAACAATAATAAATACGGCAAAAATTATTAAAACAAAAAAACACACTCTCTTTATTCTTTTTAATTTTTTCATAACTATCCTTTTTTACTACACCTTTCTTTTATTTCATACCCTAAAATTAGCTTTTTCTTTTTGTTTAATTATGTAATTTTATGTTAATATATTTAAATAAACCCAATCTACTTTCCCCAACAATAATAAAAACAAACCTCCACAATTAAAAGAGGGTGCCTTCCCATTAATTCTGGATGTTTGTTTTCAAAGCTATAATTTAACATCAACTAATTAAATTAAGTCATTGCCACAGCAATGTTTATACTTCTTTCCACTGCCACAATAGCATGGATCATTTCTTCCAATTTTCTTTATTGGTTTTTGTATAGGCTTTTCAGCTTGTGGCCTATCCACAGGGATTTTCGCCGGGTTCTTAGCTAATTTACGGTTATTGGAGATCCCATATTCTAGATGTTATATATGATTACCTTGATTGTGGGAATTTGCATCTAGGGTTTGCCCGTGTTAAGTGTGAAGATTGTAACAAGGAGTATCTATTGCCTTTTTCATGTAAACGGAGGGCGTTCTGTCCTTCATGT
>JAAYTS010000245.1 GCA_012517995.1 Clostridium sp. | reverse complement strand
CTGCCAACAGCACTTCGCTGTCGGTCTGCGACCGGTAGGGATAGGCAAACTGCTTGCGGAGTTCCTGAAAATTATACACTTCGCCGTTGTACACCATTACATAGCGCCCACATGCCGAGATCATTGGTTGGTGACCTGCTTCTGACAGGTCGATGATGGACAGGCGTTGATGCCCCAATGCAAGGGTCTCATCTACCCAGCTGCCTTTGTCATCAGGACCACGATGCGACAGTCGCTGATTCATGCGATTGATGCGCGCTTCCTTTTCGGTGGCTGTATAACTTACTATACCGTTTATTCCGCACATAGGCTACTTCTCATTATTGCCTGTAAACATGGTCTTATATGTGTCTAGCAGTGCGACATCCCCCGAGCTCTCTGCTCCAATTGCCCGGGCTCCCCTGCACAACTTGTCGTATTCGTCCTGTGCCATGGCTGCCAGGCGTGTCAGCGTTTCAGCAAATGCAGCTTGATCAGCCAATGGCAAATCCCAACCAGCCTGCTTCTCAGTCAGGTTGCGCCAGGGGGTTTGGTCGCTTATAACAACGGGGCGACCGGCCATGAAACTCTCGAGGATGACGTGACCAAAGTTCTCATGCCTAGTTGGTAAAAACAGTGCATGATATTCTTTAAACATTAAGAATATCTGGTCTGGTTCAACAAACGAATTATAACTGATATTAATATTATTTGGTAACTCTGCAATTCTCTTCTGGCATCTCTCCCAGTACACCTTATCATCAATTGGACCATAAATATCATAGTCCACAACCAACTTTGGGTCTAAAGTACTTATAACATCCAAGGCGTACAGCAGATTTTTCTTACGGCTAACACGAGAAAGGTAACAAAGCCGCAGCTTTCCTGTCACCTTTTCAATGGTGCTAACTCCAACTTCATTATAGGCAGGTTTAGCTAAGTTTGGCAACAAAACGGTTGTTGCAATACTCCCTATCACCTCTTGCACTTCAAGCCGCTCACTTTCTGCGGTAACATGCCAAACCACCCCTTTGTATAATCCTGCCACTTTCACCAACGCTAAAAAGGCTTTTTTCTTAAAAGCCTTTATCTCCAAAGCACCTCTTCCCAACATGCCCCGTGGTGCTACAATTACCCGCTTAAATTTCAGCAGCCTTGCTGCCAGCAAGGGCAACAGGGAAAACAGCGGGGAGTATATGCCGTTGATGTAAACCACTTCGCACTGGCTTTCTTTGATCAATCTTTTCCACAGGCCGACAGAGGGTGTTCCGGCACTGCAATACCAGACCTTCACGCCCGGAGCTAAGTCGATCCACCTGTCGGGCTGTATGCCTTCATAAGGGGCGACTTCTCCGTACTCGGAGTTGCGTGTTACAATATAAAAATCGAGGGTGTCCGACAAATGGGCCGTCATATTGGCCATAGAGCGTACCGGTCCCCCCGCCTTATACCCGGGCAGGTACCAGTCAATAAAAACCAGAATGCGCTTTTTGGTGGTATTTGCTTTCACTCCTAATGTTTTTCCTAACCACAATGGCCGTAAAAAAGACCCTTTGCATGCCGCTTATATGGCTACGCAAAGATAAGTATTTATGACACCAAACGCATATCCTGCCAAAGGTCTTCACTTAGCGGAGGACGGTTGACCTTCGTCAGTTGTGTTCTGTGACTTTCGTCTAAACAAATCCTGCATGTCAACTGGGGGCAACAGATAGGGGCCCATTGGCGCTGAAGCGGTCATCGTACTAATAGCAGCTCTTAAATAACCAACAACTATATTAACTGAAGAGAAAAACCTCAAGTTATTAATTACTTTTTCCTCGCCCTCTGTTTGCTTAGGTATTAAGAACCTTGCTCCTCCTTCAATAAATATTTTATATCCGGGTTTGGGCTTGCCTGAATTATTAACCTCAATTTTAGCAAACACGTAGAACTGCTCTTCATCTACAGCATTATTTGAAAAATCAATATCAATTTCATAATCCTTAAAGAAAGAATCAGGAGATTTTGCCATTGACTTCTTTGCAGGCGGGATGAATTTATACTCCATCCCAACAACCATAAAGTTCAAAAGTCTAATTGGCGATTCTTTTGCTTCCATACTCAACTACATAAAATCTTATGCAACTATGTTAAAACACTCTCCTGTCTCAGGCAACACCTCTTTTTTCTCATAGTCAGGTTTAGCAAATGGTTTATATACCCAAACACCCTTACCATCTCCTTGTGGAATGAAGTCATCTATCTGAACTTTCGCATTTCCATTTCTAACTTCAAATTCAAATCAAAATAGAGCCATTGTCTAGTTACGTCTGTAGTTCATTGTGGTGAATGGTGAGCATTTTAGCTTTATTACACTTAGACTGAACATAATCCCTCGCTGACTGTTAATGCTTTAACTTAAAATTTGAGCCATGGGATCAATAGCTAAGATTTTCGGAGTAATGGCAGCTATGATAGGATTTTCATT
>JAAYTS010000047.1 GCA_012517995.1 Clostridium sp. | reverse complement strand
CTGTTTTCCCATGTCCATGAGACCTCCCCAGGTAAGAACAACAACCTTCCTCCCATGCAACCGCCACATTTACTGTGTAGAGTTCAGGTAGTATTGGACTTCGTTTTGTTGCGCAAACTCATCCGCTCTACTTTAGCCTGAACTGGGCACACACACAAAAAGGGTGGGATTTTGTTCCCACCCTTTTCGTTTTTATTAGAATTTAAATATAATTACTGTTTTCGTTTCTCCGTCCCAATCAACAACTGAATCCATAGACTCTGCTACAAATCTTATTGGAACCATTGTACGTCCATCAATAACATTTGCAGGTACATCAAGTTCAGTTGCTTCTCCATTGATATAAGCTGTTGCTTCTCCTATTTTTAATACTATTTCATTATCTCCATCTAAAATTGTAACTGTTCTTGTTTCATGTTCGTATCCTACTTCTGCACCCATTTCTTCTGATATTGCTCTTATTGGAACTAGCACTCTTCCTTCTATATTTTGAGGAAATACATCAGGAAACTCAATATAACTGCCATTTAACATCACGTTAATTCCGTCTTTAACTGGCGGTTCCATTGGTGGAACTACATCTGAAGGTACTCCTCCAAAATTTGCTCCAAAGTAATTAGTTAATTCCGCAAATAAGTCCACAGAGTTTTCATCTGTTATTTCAGGTATTTCTATATCGATTTCTTGATCTATGTTGTAAACTGAAGATTCAAAATTTATACCTAATTTAACTTTACCGTCTACCTCTTCTACATCTTCTACTTTTTCTTCTAGATTTAAATCTTCTTCAACTAAGCTAATTGAAGCCTTAAGTTCTTCTGCTTCTAAGTCCATATTTTCCATGTTTATAACAGCTTTTTCTAATTCTGCCAAGTCTATTTCTATATCTATAGCGTGCTTTTGTTCAACAATATAACCATCTTTATTAACATAGTAAGTTGTTGTAATACCTTTTTCTCCAAGCATTTTTACATCTTTCAAAGCTTCAAATACCTTTGATACGATTTTTCTGTATTCTGGGAAATTCTTGGATACTTCAGCAAATTCTTCATCTAAATCAGCCATAAGTTCATTAACAAAAGCTTCCTGATCAAATTCTTCATCAAGATTTTGATAAAGCATTTCGTAATCAACAAGATTCATAGAAGTTTTCATATAATCCTTAACTAAATCCAAAGTTTTATCTTGAAGTATAACATCGTTAATTATAGCTTCTAAAAGTTTTTTGTAAGATGCATCATCTAACTTAACTTCGTATTTTGTAGCACTTTCTCCTCTGCTTGTAGTTCCGGTACCCTTTTTCACAGCAACTTCCATTCCCAAATCTAAATCAGCAGCACTGGATTTTATATAATCAAACACCATTTCAAGAATTTCTTTTCCTAATCCGCTTACATTGTTATAATCCATAAACATTCCTGCTTCTTCTAAAATAGTGTCATAATTCATTACTATGTATTTTCCAGCATACTCATCGCCTGCTAATGCGTCAATTAATATTTGTGGAACACTAAATATAAAGTTCATTGAAGGCTTTTCACCTGAAATATCCACATTTGTCCATACGCTAAAATCAGCTTTGATATCTGCTAGCTCTAATTTACAATCAACTGCTCCTTTAGCTTTTGTCCCTTCAGCATCTGACCACACTTTTTCATTCATAACTAACTTTAGACCATCTAAATATTTAGCCACTTGGTCAAAAGCTTCCTGAATTTCTTCTTGACTGCTTTCTCCACTAAAACTTACTTCTAATGTTGAAGCGCTTTCATAAGATTTTATTTGGGATGTTGCAATAAATGAATCGATAAGTTCAATTTCACTAGCTGTACATCCAGCCAATGCCATTGATGCAAGTACTAAAACCATTACCATTGCTAATACTTTTTTTGCTTTTTTCATATTAGTTACCCTCCTTGTATAAATAAGTTTTGTATTTTAAAGCATTTTCACATATTTATTGTGTTAATACTTTAACACAATGTATTATATCATAAATCTTTAGAATCTGTAAAGATTTTTTTAAAAACTTTATTATTTTTTTTTAAAAATTTTATAATTATATTAAAAATTTTAACCTTTATATTTTTTTTAAAAAAATTTTATTAATACTTTTCACGGTTCTTTGACACTTAGATAATTAAAAAATCGCTGAAAGCCTTATAGGGCTTTATTTTTTTTGTCAAATTTTCTATTTAGGTATTGCGTAATATTTGGTAATATGATATAATATAAGGAATTTAAGGAGGTGGCCCTAT
>JAAYTS010000246.1 GCA_012517995.1 Clostridium sp. | reverse complement strand
TGTAAATGACATAATGAAAGTTAACCACTTCAATATGAAATGACAGCGAAAAAGTTTACCACCTTAAAATAAATTCCTGTAAGATTATATTAACTAATTTTCTTACAAGGAGATGAAAGGTGTGATTATTGAAGTGGATCTATACTCAAAGATTCGTACCCTCTATACCGAAGGAGAATCCATGCGGTCGATTGCAACAAGACTAGGCATATCGCGCCAGACCGTAAAAAAATACTGCGAAGGCAATACACACCCTGATGTTAGGAAAGTATATACCCGGCAGCCCGATGTTATCACAGAAGATGTTAAATCCTTTATACTTAGCTGCTTTCATCAGGACGAAGCAGAAAATCTCACCAAGCAAAAACATACAGCTAAACGGATTTATGATAGGCTTGTTAGTGAAAAAGCCTTTAGTGGTTCATATTCTGCTGTTCGTGTAGCTGTAAGAAATCTTAAGGCAGAGCATATGGTACCCAAATATGCTGATATTCCTTTAGATTATGATCCAGGCGATGCTATCCAGATTGATTGGGGTGAAGCTACTGTATATATCAATAACCAAAAGACCAAAATCAATTTTTTCTGTGGTAGATTATGTAGCTCATGCGATATCTTTGTCCAAGCATACTACTCCCAGAATCTTGAGAGCTTTCTTGAGGCGCAACAGACTATGTTTGACTACTTTAGAGGCATTCCGAAGCGTCTAATCTTTGATAATGCCAAAGTTGCTGTACGGGAAGGTTTCGGGCGTCACGCGAAGGCCACTGATGGATACAAATCATTTGCAGCTCATTATGCCTTTAAAACAGACTTCTGCAATATTGCCAGTGGGAATGAAAAAGGCTTAGTTGAAAACCTCGTTGGTTATGCCAGAAGAAATTTCATGGTGCCGGTGCCTCGTGTATCCAGTCTTTATGAGCTTAATCAAAGTCTCCTAAAAGATTGTCTAAACTATCGGAACACGCATAAGATTGAATCTCGCTCTCAAAGTGTAAAAGAAGCCTATGAACAGGAACTATACTTCCTAAGGCCGATTCCGGTATTTCGCTTTGACACCAGTCGGACCATAACTCCTATAGTTGGGGATTATTCAACCGTGCGTTTTGAAAAAAATAATTATTCGGTACCTGTCAGATATTTAAGAAAGAGTGTAATAGTCAAGGGTTATGCCAATGAGGTCTGCATCTACTACAACGGGGAAATTATTGCCTCTTTTGATCGGCTTTATGGCTCAGGGAAGACAACTTATCGTCTTGAACACTACATAGATTTGCTTGAGAGAAAACCACGCTCCGTATTTCAGGCAAAGCCCGTTAGGACTAATGTTACAAAAGAGCTGCTTGATTGGGGGCGTCTACTTCCAGGGGGTAATGCAGAGATGGTCAAGCTCCTTCGTCTTTGTGTAGATTACGGTGAAGATAGAATTTTATCCATACGGGATCAACTTCCTAGAAACATAGTTCCTTCAGTAGATATGATAAGGAGCTATCTCCATGAGATACCCGAACCAAATGTATTGTACCTTAAGAATGATATACCTGTCACTGCTACAGACTTAAGAAAATATGATGAGAAATGCGGGGTGTCAAAATGACAGATACCCTGAAGGCGCAAACCATTGAACTATATTCAAAACAGCTAAGGACCCCCATGTTTAACAAATATTTGGATGTAATCAGGCAACTTGATAAAAATCAAGGCTACGAGGACTTTCTGATTGCACTTATGAGAGTGGAGCTGGATTCTAGGCAGGAAAGTACACGCAGAAGAAAGATTAAGTCTGCCGGATTTCCTTACCTAAAGACCATCGATGAACTAGACTTGTCAAGGTTCGAACATATGGATAACTCCTTTGTACATGAGCTTGCTTCATGCAATTTCATCAGCAAAAGACAGAATATCGTTATGATAGGTAACCCCGGTACAGGCAAAACCCATCTTTCCATAGCCCTCGGCATAAAGGCCTGCATGCAGGGCATGAATGTTAAATTTTATACTGCTGCTAATCTGTCGAATCAACTAATTGAGGCCCAGGATAACCATAGATTAATTCGTCTTGAAAAGCAGATTGCAAAGGCAGATCTTTTAATCATAGATGAACTTAGCTACTTAACTTTCAACCGGCATCAGTCTGAATTATTGTTTAAAGTCGTTGCTGACCGTGCTGAAAGAAGAAGCGTCATTGTATCGACTAACCTAAGATTTTCAGAGTGGACATCCATGTTTGAGAATCATACAATGGTTACAGCACTAATTGATAGACTTACTTTCAGATCCCATGTATTAAACATGAACTCTGATAATCCCTACAGGGCGGAACATGCCGCTAAGGTATCCGATTGAAATCAATAATATTTTAGCTGGGGAATGCTATATTCCACTAGTGTTCCCCTTTCTTAGAAACAAAGTGGTAAACCTTTCCAGTGTCAACTGGTAAACTTTTTGGGTGTCAAAGATGGTAAACTAATTGAATGTCAAAACCTCTGAACTGGTAAACAAATTCACCGCCAAAGTGGTAAAGAAATTCAATGTCAGGCGGTAAACTTTTTCATTGACATTCACAAGTAATTATTTACCGTGTGGTTGTAGGAAAAATCATATGTAATTGTATATACTAGATGTAAAAAGGATACAAATGTAAGAACGATAATTAGGGCTATGACTTTTTTATTTTTTCCTGATATCTCATCTGGTTTCATTAATCTCACCTACTATATTCTTAAAGGATTTCTCATTAACCTTCCATGTTACCAAGCCATAAATAGCTCCATAGATTATACCAAATAATGCTCCGGCAATTATGCAACCGAACAATAATATGAGGTCAAACTTTGAAATTCCTCCAAATACAAGTTCATAGAAAAGAAAAGAGAGTATTCCTGTAGGAATACCTGCCAGTAATATACAATCTCTTATGATGTAATTACCTTTGCCTTTTCCTCTAATAATTTTCCATCTCTTAATTTGATTTTCCTTCATTCTAGAAAACCTCCAAAAAGAGTCCAGACAGCTTTTCGCGGAGCGGTCCTGCCTGGACTCTACTAATTTTGATTCAGAAAGTATATCAGGTAGATCCATTACTCTGTCCAAAGTGTAATGGTACAATGAAAATCGTGTCCTTTGTTGAAGAGAAGGACATTATAAAGAAAATCCTGACACATCTTAATCTGTGGAATACCGGCAATCAC